>CAZNTY010000495.1:0-17888 GCA_964576085.1 uncultured Undibacter sp.
GGCTTGACGCCGTCGTTGCCGATCAGGTTGACGACGCGCCCGCCGCCCTGCGCGCGCATGACCGGCAGCACGTAGCGCAGACAGCGCACGTAACCCATGAACTTGAGCTGCAGGCCCTTCTCCCAGTCGTCCTCGGTGAGATGCTCGATGACGCCGCCGGCCGCCGAGCCGGCATTGTTGACCATGATGTCGATGCGGCCGAGCGCCTTGTGCGCCTGCTCGATGAAGTTCTTCGCGTCCTTGTCCTGGCGCAGATCGGCGGTGATGGGGACAATCTTCCGGCCGGTCGCGGCGGCGATCTCCTTGGCGGCCGCTTCGAGCGGCTCCATGCGGCGCGCGCAGATCGCGACGTCGACGCCCTCTTTGGCGAGCGCCAGCGCAATGCCCTTGCCGATGCCTTCGCTGCCGCCCGTTACGGCCGCTGTCTTGCCTTTGAGCTTGAGGTCCATCTGTATCTCCTGATTAAGGACGGTGGAGCGGCTACAAATTGAGGCGTGCTCCCTCTCCCCCATAGCCCATCGAGACGGGCGTGAACGCCCTGATGGAGGAGAGGGTTGGGGTGAGGGGTTTCGTAACTTCGATAGTTTGTAATCCCTCACCCGGATCGCTTCGCGATCCGACCTCTCCCATGGGGAGAGGTGAAGTGGCAGGCGCCATGCCAAACCCCGCCATCATGTCTAGGATTTTTGTGCAGGCTTGTGCGACAGCCAGCGGCCGCGCTCGGTCTCGGCGAAAAATTCCTCCAGCGCGGCGTTGAACTTCTCCGGCTCCTCGCTGGTGATGGTGTGACCGGTGCGCGGCACCACGACGAGCCCGGCGGTCGGCACCGTGCGGCGCAGGTAGACGCTGGCATCGACGCACCATTCGTCCTCGTCGCCGACGATGACCAGCAGCGGCGGCGCGAATTTCTTGAGGTCCGCTTCCATCTCGTACAGCGTCGGCCGCTTGGCCTGCAGATTGGCCATCGTCAGCGAGTGGCCGACATTGGAGTGCTCGCTCAGCATCTTGATGAAATGGGCGTAGCCGCGCGGGTCCTTGTGCTTCTGCGACTGCCGGGTCGGGCCGTCGCCGTAGCGGCGCGCGCCCTCCGCCATCGTGTTCTCGGCAAACATCTTCGCGTTGTCGCGCGAGGCCGCGCGCGACTGCTCCACCACCTTGGGATCGGGACTCGAGCCGTAGCCGCAGCCGGCCGCCGTCACCGAGACGCAGCGCGAGGGATAGGTGATGCCAACATGCAGCGCGGTCGCCGCGCCCATCGAGTGGCCGACCACGTGCGCCTTCTCGATCTTCAGGGCGTCCATCAGCGCGATGACATCGTCGCGGAACACGCTCTGCAGGTATCTGTCCGGCTCGGTCGGCACGTCCGAGGGTGGATAGCCGCGCTGGCTGTAGGTGACGCAGCGGTGGGAGCGCGAGAAGTGCCGCATCTGCGGCTCCCAGGTGCGGTAGTCGCCGGCGAATTCGTGGACGAACACCACCGGCAGGCCGGTGCCGGCCTCCTCATAATAAAGACGGGTGCCGTCCCGCGACGTGACATGCGGCATGGTCGATATCTCCCGCGCGCCATTATTTGTTTGTGCGCAAACAAAGCTAATCAAACTCCCGAAACGGCCGCAAGCGCGGACCGGGCCGCCGACCTCGGCCGCCGGCGCTTGCAGACCTCGGGCCGGGCCGCTTTATAGCCCCGCATGGCGCCTCCCCTTCTGCAACTGCGCGAGATCGCGCTGACCTTCGGCGGCACGCCGCTGCTCACCCACGCCGAGCTGTCGGTCTCGGCCGGCGAGCGCGTCTGCCTCGTCGGCCGCAACGGCTCGGGCAAGTCGACGCTGCTCAAGATCGCGGCCGGGCTGATCGAGCCAGACCGCGGCGAGGTGTTCCGGCAGCCCGGCACCAGCCTGCGCTACCTGCCGCAGGAGCCCGACTTCACCGGCTTCGCCACCACGCTCGCCTATGTCGAGGCCGGGCTCGGCCCGCACGACGACCCGCACGCGGCGCGCTATGCGCTGGAGCGGCTCGGCCTCACCGGCCGCGAGGACACCGCGCACCTGTCCGGCGGCGAGATGCGCCGCGCCTCGCTCGCCCGCGTGCTGGCGCCCGACCCCGACATTCTCCTGCTCGACGAGCCGACCAACCATCTCGACATCACCACGATCGAATGGCTGGAGAGCGAGCTCACGGCGTTGCGCGGCGCGATCGTGATGATCAGCCACGACCGGCGCTTCCTCACCAACCTGTCGCGCGCCACGGTCTGGCTCGACCGCGGCGAGACGCGGCGGATGGACCGCGGCTTCTCGCACTTCGAGGAATGGCGCGACGACATCCTCGAAGCGGAGGAGCGCGAGCAGCACAGGCTGGAGCGCAAGATCGCGGCCGAGGAGCACTGGATCCGCTACGGCGTCACCGCGCGGAGGAAGCGCAACATGCGGCGCGTCGCCGAGCTCAACGCGCTGCGCGAGCGACGCAAGGGGATGCGCCGCTCGCAGGGCAACGTCGAGATCACCGCCAGCGAGGCCGAGCGCTCCGGCGCGCTGGTGATCGAGGCCAAGCACATCTCCAAGGCCTATGGCGGACGCGAGATCGTGCGCGACTTCTCGACCATCATCGAGCGCGGCGACCGCATCGGCATCGTCGGGCCGAACGGCAGCGGCAAGACCACGCTGATCTCGCTGCTGACCGGCGCGCTTGCGCCGGACTCGGGCAGCCTCCGCATCGGCAAGACCGTGCAGATGGCGCGCCTGACGCAGAACCGCGACAGCCTCGACCCGAAGATGACGGTGAGCGACGCGCTGACCGGCGGTCACAGCAGCACGGTGTCGGTGAACGGCCGCAACCGGCACGTGATCGGCTATCTCAAGGACTTCCTGTTCACGCCGGACCAGACCAAGTCGCCGATCGGCATTCTCTCCGGCGGCGAGCGCGGCCGCCTGCTGCTGTCGATGGCGCTGGCGAAGGAGTCCAACCTGCTGGTGCTCGACGAGCCGACCAACGACCTCGACATGGAAACGCTCGACGTGCTGGAGGAGATGCTGGTCGACTACCAGGGCACGGTGCTTCTGATCAGCCACGACCGCGATTTCCTCGACCGGCTGGTGGCCGGCACCGTGGTGCCGGAAGGCAAGGGACGCTGGACCGAATATGCCGGCGGCTACAGCGACATGCTGAGCCAGCGCGGCGCCGACCTGACGCGCGAGGCGCCCAAGAAAGAAAAGAAGGACGCGGCCGCGCCCGCGCAGCCGGTGCCCGCGCCGGCCAGACGCCGCATGAGCTTCAAGGACAAGCACGCGCTGGAAACACTGCCGGGCGAGATCGCCGCGATGCAGGCGCAGGCCAAAGCGCTGCAGGACAAGCTCGACGATCCGCAGTTCTATGCGCGCGACCGTGCCGGCTTCGAGGCGGCGACCGCCGCGCTCGGCCGGCTGCAGGACAACATCGCCGCCGCGGAAGACCGCTGGCTCGCGCTCGAGCTCGCGCGCGAGGATCTGGCCGGGCGCTGATCAATCACCCTTCGGCGGCGCGCCGAGCTGCTCCTTGAGGAACGCAATCGTGCGCGACCACGCCAGGTCGGCCGCCGCCTTGTCGTAGCGCGGGCCGGCGGTGTCGTTGTTGAAGGCGTGATTGGCGTTCGGATAGATGTACACCGTGTAGCGCTTGTGGTTCGCCTTCAGCGCCGCCTCGAAGGCCGGAATGCCGGCGTTGGTGCGCTCGTCGAGCCCCGCATAGTGCAGCAGCAGCGCGGCATGGATCGACGGCACGTCGCTCGCCGCCGGCTGCATGCCGTAATACGACACCACCGCCTTGAGATCGGGGCTCGCCACCGCCATGCGGTTGACGATGCCGCCGCCGAAGCAGAAGCCGACCGCGCCGACGCTGCCGGTCGACTCCGCATGGTCGCGCATGACGGCCACGGCCGCGATTGCCGCCTGCAGCATCGCCTTCTGGTCGGTGCGCGCGTGCTGGTCGCGCGCCGCATCATCGTCGGCAGGCGTGCCGCCCGAGACCGACAGCAGGTCGGGCGCGAGCACCAGGAAGCCCTCGAGCGCCAGCCGCCGCGCCACGTCCTTGATGTGCGGATTGAGCCCGCGGTTCTCGTGGATCACGATCACCGCCGGGCGCTTGCCCTTCGCCTTGTCCTTCACTTTGTCGCGCGTGAGATAGCCGGAAATCCGGCCGGCCGGAGAATCGTAGCCGATGGTTTCCGAGGCGAGCCGCGCGTCATCCTCCGCAACGATCGCCGCCCTGGCGTAATCGTTGGCGAGGAGCGGCAGCAGCGCCGTGGCGGCGGCCGACGAGCCGGTGAGCACGGCCAGCCGGTCCAGGACATCGCGGCGGCTCATGTCGCCGTGGGTGAAGCGGTCGTAAAGGTCGATGATCCGTTGATCCATGATCGGCTCCTGCGTTTGTTCAAAGCAAACCCGGGGCTCATGGCATTATTCCGGCCACGCCCGGCTCATGAACCAAACCCGACGCCGTGCCCAATCCGGCCCACGCGATCGATAGGTCCTCTTTATCGCTGGATGAAAAGCCCACGTCTTTACCCTGCGGTCCGTCGGGCATACCTTGCGGCCAAACAGCCGTAGAGGGAGAACGATCATGGGCAAGTTCATCATCGAGCCGCATTTTCGCCTTCAGGAGTGGATCGCGCACGACAAGGGCTATTTCACCGACGAAGGCCTCGACTACGAGTTCCGTGAGACGGTGCGCGCCTCCGACGGCAAGGTGCACGACAAGGGCGACAAGATGGGCGCGATGCAATCGTTCGAGGCCGGCCGCAAGGCCGATGTCTCCTGCGCCTGCCACTGGACGGTGAACGTCGCCGCCTCGAAGGGCCACGGCCGGATGGCGAGCGAACTCTACTCCGTGTCGCCCGCGGGCATCTTCGTGCAGCCCGACAGCAAGATCAAAACGCCCGAGGACCTTGCCGGCGTGCCGATCTCGGTCGGCTACCAGTCGGGCAGTCACTACGCCACGGTGCAGGCGCTCGAGCAGTTCATCCCGCAGGACAAGATGAACCTGGTCTATTCGGACGGCATGCTGTTCGCGCGCATGGACAAGCTGATCGAAGGCAAGGCCCCGGCCGTGCACCTGTTCAGCGGGCCGTACTATTTCGCCGAGCAGCTCGGCTTCCGCAAGATTCTCGACGCCACCTTCATGATCGGAATGATGATCCATGGCGATCCCGATCCCGAAGACCTGCGCAAATACTTCCGCGCGCTGCGGCGCGCGCAGCGCGACCTCGACCTGCGGCCGGAGCAATACACGCACTATTACCTCAGGGAATTCCCCGAGCGCTATCACGCCATGATGGACACGCGGCGCTGGGGCCCCGGCGAGCGCCTGGTGTTCGAGCCCTACAGCGAGGACGTCTACAACGAGGCGCGGGAGTGGATCGCCTCGCACGGCATTTTCCCGGACGGCAATCTCGGCGCCGGCGCGTATGACAGGGCCACGGTATCGGTGGCCTGATGCCCGCGGCGGCGATCGCGATCGCCCCCGCGCCATTGCCAAGCACAATCAGGCACCATAACGGCTGGCACTGACGACCCGACAATGACGACCAAAGTCTAAAAGACCGACGAGCAAAAAAGACAATAAGCCGCGCCGCAAGCCCGTGCTGCGGCGCTTTTCTTTGCCCGCCAGCTGGGGCATTCTCGTCGCCAACAATAATGGGACTGACAATCCCTTCGTCAGGGAGGAGACAGAAGTAATGAAACGTCTGCTTGCTACCAGTGCTGCCTTGCTCGCGGCCGCCTTGCTGCCCGGCGTCGCCGCGGCGCAAAATACCGTGAAGGTCGGCATCATCAGCGCCTACTCGGGCCAGTTCGCCGATACCGCGGTCCAGATCGACAACGGCATCAAGCTCTACATGAAGCAGCACGGCGACAAGGTCGCCGGCAAGACGATCGAGGTCATCCGCAAGGACACCGGCGGCCCGAACCCCGACGTCGCCAAGCGACTCGCGCAGGAATTGATCGTGCGCGACAAGGTCGACATCCTGGCCGGCTTCACGCTGACGCCGGAAGCGCTCGGCGCCGCCAGCGTCGCCACCGAGGCCAAGAAGCTGCTGGTCGACATGAACGCCGCCACCGGCATCGTCACGTCGAAATCGCCCTACATCGTGCGCACCTCGTTCACGCTCGGCCAGGTCTCCGACACGCTCGGCACCTGGGCCGCCACCAAGGGCGGCATCAAGAAGGTGTACACGATGGTGAGCGACTTCGGCCCGGGCATTGACGCCGAGAAGTATTTCCAGGACGCGTTCAAGAAGGCGGGTGGCGAGGTGATCGGCTCGGTGCGCATGCCGGTCGCCAATCCGGACTTTTCGGCCTACGTGCAGAAGGCCAAGGATCTCAATCCCGAATCGATCTTCGTGTTCGTGCCGGGCGGCGCGCAGCCGGCGGCGCTCGGCAAGGCGTTCGCCGAACGGGGCGTCGATCCGAAGAAGATCAAGATCCTGTCGACCGGCGAGCCGGTGGACGAGAGCGCGGTCAAGGCGCTCGGCGACCTGGCGGTCGGCCGCATCAGCGCCTGGCACTATGACTATAACCTGAAGAACAAGGCCAACCAGGACTTCGTCAAGGCGTTCAACGCCGAGTTCAAGCGCAATCCTGACTTCTTCGCGATCGGCGGCTATGACGGCATGCACCTGATCTACGAGGCGCTGAAGAAGACCGGCGGAAAGGCCGACGGCGACAGCCTGATTGCCGCGGCCAAGGGCATGAAATGGATAAGCCCGCGCGGCCCGGTGTCGATCGACAACGATCGCGAGATCGTGCAGACCATCTACATCCGCAGGGTCGAGAAGGTCGGCGGCCATTATGTGAACGTCGAGTTCGACAAGGTCGAGAACGTCTCGGCCAAATAAGCGGCCACACCGGCGTGTCTGGATGGGGCGATCGTGCGTGATTGCCCCATCTTCATATTGGGGAATCTGCATCGCGGGCTCAGCGCACCATGCTTCCTCCCATCATCGGCGTCCTGTTCGACGGTATTGCCTACGGCATGCTGCTGTTCGTGCTGTCGGTCGGGCTGTCG
Source organism: uncultured Undibacter sp. (assembly GCA_964576085.1). Taxonomy (GTDB): domain Bacteria; phylum Pseudomonadota; class Alphaproteobacteria; order Rhizobiales; family Xanthobacteraceae; genus Pseudolabrys. The sequence continues at coordinate 7,033 of CAZNTY010000495.1, forward strand.
GTCACGCTCGGGCTGATGAACTTCGTCAATCTCGCGCATTGCGCCTTTGCGATGCTGGGCGGCTACGTCACCGCGACGCTGGTCAATCAGTACGGCTGGCCGTTCCTGGCGACGCTGCCGGTGGCGTTCGTCGCGGCGGCGGTGGTCAGCGTGGTGTTCGAGCGCGTGCTCTACCGCAGGCTCTATCGCGCCACCGACCTCGATCAGGTGCTGCTCACGATCGGCATCGCCTTCGTCTCGGTCGCCGTCGCGGCCTATGTTTTCGGCACCGTGCAGCAGCCGATCCAGACGCCAGGACTCCTGCGCGGCAGCATTCCCGTCCTCGGGCTCAGCCTCGGCAAGTACCGGCTGTTCCTCATTGTCATGGCGCTCGCCGTGACGGCGCTGCTGGTGGCCGGGCTTGAATACACCCGCTTCGGCGCGATGGTGCGCGCCGCGGTCGACAACCAGCGCATGGCGCGCGGGCTCGGCATCAATGTCGACATGACCTTCGCCGCCACCTTCGCGCTCGGCTCCGGGCTTGCCGGCCTGGGCGGCGCGCTGGCGATCGAGATCGTTGGCCTCGATCCTTCGTTCTCGTTTACCTACCTCGTCTATGTCCTGATCGTCGTGGCCGTCGGCGGCCTCGGCTCGATCGCCGGCTCCTTCGCGGCCGCGGTCCTGATCGGCATCAGCGACATCGCCGGCAAGTACTATTTTCCCGAGCTCGGCGCGTTCCTGATCTACCTGGTGATGGTGGTCGTGCTGATGTGGAAGCCGGCCGGCCTGTTCGGAAGGCGGCGATGACGGACGCCGCCCTCCCCGTCTCCGCCCAGGCCTACCTGCGGGCGCAAAGCCGCTGGCACCCGCTGGAGGTCGCATTCTGGCTGGCGACGCTGCTGCCGTTCTGGCTGTTTCCAGACTATCTCTCGCTGGCCAGCCAGATCGCCATCACCGCGCTGTTCGCGCTCTCACTCGACCTGATCCTCGGCTATGCCGGCGTGGTGTCGCTCGGCCACGCCGCGTTCTTCGGGATCGGCGCCTATACAGCCGGCATCTTCTCGAAATTTGTCTGGGGCGAACCGTTGTCCGGCCTCGTGGTCGCCGGCCTGCTGTCGGGCATCGCCGGCTTTGCCGTCAGTTTCGTCATCTCCCGTTTCCGCCATTTCACGCTGATCATGATAACGCTCGGCATCGGCCTGCTGGCTCAGGAGATCGCCAATCGTGCCCACTGGCTCACCGGCGGCAGCGACGGCCTGCAGGGCGTGAGCATCGACAAGGTGCTGGGCGTCTTCAAATTCGATCTCTATGGCTATACCGCCTACGGCTACGCGCTGGCATTGCTGTTCATCGTGTTCGTCGGGGTGCGGCGACTGGTGCATTCGCCGTTCGGCCTGGCGCTGCGCGGCATCCGCGAAAACTGGGTGCGCATGCCGGCGATCGGCGCCTCGAGCCGCGCCCACATCCGCATGGCCTTCACCATCGCCGCCGCCATTGCCGGCGTCGCCGGCGCGCTGCTGACGCAGACCACGCAATCGGCGGCGCTCGAATCGATCAGCTTCGGCCGCTCCGCCGATGTATTGGTGATGCTGGTGCTGGGCGGCGCCGGCCGGCTCTATGGCGGCCTGGTCGGCGCCACCATCTTCATGGTGGCGCGCGACCAGTTCTCCGGCATCGCGCCGCAATACTGGTATTTCTGGATCGGGCTGCTGTTGATCGGCGTCGTCATGTTCCTGCCGAACGGCATCCTGGGCGGTCTCTCCGCGCTCTATCGGCATTGGCGGGCGCGATGACCGGGATCGCCCTTTCAACGCGCGGCCTGTCCAAACGCTTCGGCTCGCTGGTGGTGGCGCGCGATATCGAGCTGACCCTGCCGAAAGGCGTGCGCTACGCGCTGATCGGGCCGAACGGCGCCGGCAAGACCACCTTGATCAATCTGATCACGGGCATGCTCAAGCCGGATGGCGGGCAGATCGTGCTCGGCAGCGACGACATCACGACGCTCGAGCCGCAGGACCGGGTGCGGCGCGGCCTCGCCCGAACCTTCCAGATCAACACCCTGTTCCCGAGCCTCAATGCGCTCGAGGCCGTAACGCTCGCGGTCGCCGAGCGGCGAAACGTGACCGGCCAGTTCTGGACCGATCTCGCGACCCACAAGGAGTCGATCGAGGAAGCCTACGAAATCCTGTCCAGGCTGCGGCTCGGCGAGGCCTGCTATCAGCCGACCCGGGAGTTGCCCTATGGCCGCCAGCGCCTGCTCGAAATTGCGCTTGCCCTGGCGACGCGGCCGAAGGTGCTGCTGCTCGATGAGCCGGCGGCCGGCGTGCCGCAGGAGGAATCCGGCGACATCTTCGAGGCGGTAGCCAACCTGTCGAACGAGCTGACGCTGCTGTTCATCGAACACGACATGCACGTCGTGTTCCGCTTCGCCAGCCACATCATCGTGCTGGTCGGCGGCGCGATCTTCACCCAGGGTTCGGCCGCTGAAATTTCCGCCGATCCGCGCGTGCGGGAAGTCTATCTCGGGACGCGCAACCATGGTTGATGCCCTGCTCTCGCTCGCGCATGTGCATGCCGGCTATGGCGACGCGCTGGTGCTGCATGACGTGTCGGTCGACGTGCCGGAGAACGGCAGTCTCGCGTTGCTTGGCCGCAACGGCGTCGGCAAGTCGACCCTGCTGCTGACGATCATGGGCTTCACGCAGCTGCGCAGCGGCACGATCTCGTGGCGGGGCCGCGACATTTCGCGGCTTGAGCCGCACGACCGCGCCCGCGCCGGCATCGGCTGGGTGGCGCAGGAGCGCGAGATTTTCCCGTCCCTGACGGTGGAGGAAAATCTCACCACCACGGCGCGGCCGGGCCCCTGGACGCTCGACGCCGCCTACACGATGTTTCCGCGGCTGAAAGAGCGGCGCCGCAACATGGGCAACCAGCTGTCCGGCGGCGAACAGCAGATGCTGGCGATTGCCCGCGCGCTGATGACCAATCCGTCGCTGCTGCTGCTCGACGAGCCACTTGAAGGGCTGGCGCCGGTAATCGTCGAGGAGTTGATCGCCGCGATCAAGCTGATGATCACCGACCGGCGGATCGCCATCGTGCTCGTCGAGCAGCACACCGAGATCGCGCTCGAATTGACCGAGCAGGCCGTGGTTCTGGAGCGCGGCGCCGTGGCCTGGCGCGGCACATCATCCGACCTGGCGAAAGATACCGCCACACTCGATCGCCTGGTGGGATTGCGCGTCGACGCCGGCGCGTGACAGACTCTCCGACCGTCATCCTGAGGTGCGACCCCGGCGAAAGCCGGGGGAAGCCTCGAAGGATGACGGTCCGGGCCGCCACCCTTCGAGGGCCGCGCGACGGCGCGGCCACCTCAGGGTGACGGAGCAAGAGAGATGCCGATGCCCAGTCCGATGATCCCGCGCGAGCGCGCCGACTACTCCGCGATCGTCGACCGGCCGCCGCTTCGCCTGCCCGGCGGCGCGCTCATCGTGTTCTGGACCATCGTCAATTACGAGGTCTGGGACATCGGCAAGCCGATGGCGCGGCAGCTGCTGCCGGCGCCGACCGGCGTGGCGCCGATGCCCGACGTCGTGCACTGGGCGTTCCACGAATACGGCATGCGGGTCGGTTGCTGGCGCTTCCACGAGCTGTTCCGGCGCCTCGGCATCAGGCCGACGCTGTCCGCCAACGCCCGCATCTGCGAGGACTATCCGCGCGTCGCCGCGCAGGCGCGGGACGACGGCTGGGAGTTCATGGGCCATGCCTACGAGCAGGGGCCGATCCACAAGGAAACCGACCAGGCGGCGATGATCCATCGCGCGATGGATATTCTCGAAAAGTTCACCGGCCAGCGCCCGGTCGGCTGGCTCGGCCCGGGCCTGACGCAGACGCTGGAGACGCCCGACCTGCTGGCGGCCGCCGGCGTCAAATATATCGGCGACTGGGTCTACGACGACGAGCCGACCGTGATCCGCACGGCCAACGGACCGCTGGTGACGCTGCCTTACACGATCGAGCTCAACGACATTCCGATGATGCTGATCCAGCATCACGAGAGCGATTACCTGCTCAAGCGCACCATCGACCAGTTCGACCGGCTCTACGCCGAGAGCAGGGACCGCGCAAAAATATGCGCGCTGGCGATCCACCCCTACATCAGCGGCCAGCCGCACCGGATCAAATATCTCGAGGCGATCTACGACTACGTCAACAAGCACGACGGCGTGCTGCACTGGAATGGTGCGCAGATCCTCGACTGGTACCTCAAGGCCGGACCGAAGGTGCCGTGACCGTGAACGAAGTCTACCGCTCGGCCTTTGTCCCGCACGACCTGAAGGCCCCGCTCGCCGGCGCCGCAACCGGCCCGCTCGCCGGCCTCACCTGCGCTGTCAAGGACATGTATGACATTGCCGGCGAGCGCACCGGCAGCGGCAATCCGACCGTTCTCGAATTCCAGCCGGTCGCAGCCAGGACCTGCTCCGCGATCCGGAAGCTGCTCGAAGCCGGCGCGACCATGATCGGAAAGACGATCTGCGAGGAGTTCTTCTTCAGCGTCACGGGAATCAACGCGCATTACGGCACCCCGGTCAACGCGCGCGCGCCGGGCCGCGTGCCCGGCGGCTCGTCGTCCGGCTCGGCCGCAGCGCAGGGCGCCGGGCTGTGCGACTTCTCGCTCGGCAGCGATACCGGCGGCTCGGTGCGCGTCCCCGCCTCGTTCAACGGCATCTACGGCATCCGGCCGACCCACGGCCGCATCGCCGCCGACGGCATGCGCGACATGGCGCCCTCGCTCGACACCGCCGGCTGGTTCGCATCCACCCCGGGCACCTTCCGCAAGGTCGGGCCGGTGCTGCTCGATCACCGCCGCGTGCCGGCGGCCATCTCGCGGGTGATCGTGCTGGAGGACGCGTTTGAGCAGGCCGATGCGGAAGTCGCGGACCTGCTGCGCACGCTGCTCGAGTTCATGGCCGACGACCTGCCGGCCATCGCACACGGGCGGATCGCGCCGGACGGTTTCGATCCATGGCGCGAGGCGATGCGCGTGATCCAGGGCTACGAGGTCTGGCAGGTGTGGGGCGACTTCGTGCGCAGGCACAACCCGAAATTCGGCCCCGGCATCGGCGAGCGGATGGCGTTTGCCGCGTCTGTCACGCGCCAGCAGGCCGAGGCGCAGACCGCCGTGCGCGCCGCGATGCGCGACCATGTCATGCAGGCCGCGGTGCCCGGCACGGTGCTCGCGCTGCCGAGCGCGCCCTGCATCGCGCCGCGCATCGACAGCAGCGAGGCCGAGCTCGATCACTTCCGCACCCGGGTCATGCGCCTCACCTGCATTGCCAGCCTCGCCGGCCTGCCGCAGGTCAGCATCCCGGCCGGCACGCTGTCCGGCTGCCCGGTCGGCCTGTCGTTCATCGGCTGGGCCGGCGGCGACGAGGCCCTGCTCGACCTTGCCGTGCGGCTCGCCCGCCATTGCGGGATGGCAGCCTGACCGCTTTTATGCTTTGAACGCCCGATGACCGACGCACCCGACGAGAAGACCATCGCCGAGCAGACCGCACGGATCTATCTCGATACCGGCGCGGTGCGCTTCATGGCCGACAAGCCGTTCATCTTCACCAGCGGCTGGGCCAGCCCGGTTTACAACGACTCGCGCTGGCTGATCTCGTTTCCGCGCGAGCGTCGACGGCTGATGGACTTCATGACTGCGACCATCGAGCGCGAGATCGGTCTCGATAAGATCGACGCGGTCGCCGGCGGCGAAACCGCCGGCATTCCGTTCGCGGCCTGGGTGGCTGACCGGCTCGACCTGCCGATGCAATATATCCGCAAGAAGCCCAAGGGCTTCGGCCGCGGCGCGCAGATCGAAGGCAAGCTCGACGACGGCCAGCGCGTGCTGCTGGTCGAGGACCTCGCCACCGACGGCAAGAGCAAGGTCAATTTCGTCAAGGCGATCCGCGACGCCGGCGGCCGCTGCGACCACTGCATCGTCATCTTCTTCTACGACATCTATCCGCAGGGGAAGAGAATCCTGGGTGATCTCGGCGTCACGCTGCACCAGCTGACGACATGGTGGGACGTGCTGGCGGTCGCAAAGGCGAGCGGCAAGTTCGACGCCGGGATGCTGGCCGAAGTCGAGAGCTTCATGAAGGACCCGGCTGGCTGGTCGAAAGCGCACGGCGGCGCAGCCGAGGCCGCGGAATAACATTTTCCGTCATGCCCGCGCTTGTCGCGGGCCTCCACGTCTTGGTTTAATGGCGCGTCTAAGGACGTGGCTGGCCGGGACAAGCCCGGCTATGACGACGAGGGGAGACGCGTCATGGCAAAGGCAAAACGCAAGACCCATCAAGCGAAAGCCCTGACCAAGAAAAAAATAAATAACAGGGCAAAGAGCGCCGCGGCGCCCAGGCAACATTTCCACGTCAGCCATCTGCGCGAGAAGGACTTCGACCAGGGCCTGCGGCCCTATTCCGCCTATCGCGACCTCGGCCTGGCGCCGGCAACCGGCGGCCGCGTGCAGGCCCACGTCATCCGCATGACCAAGCCGTTCGATCCGGACAAAGTCGCGATCCCGCATTACCACGACGTCGAATTCCAGATGGTCTACGTGCTCAAGGGCTGGTTCTCGAGCCAGTTCGAAGGCCACGGCACTCATACGTTCCGCGCCGGAAGCTGCTGGATCCAGCCGCCGAAGATCCGGCACACGGTGATGGGCTATTCCGACGACTGCGAGCTGCTGGAGATCGTGCTGCCGGCGGACTTCAAAACCGTGACGCTCGGCCGGGCAATGTAAATGCGCCGACCGACCGGCGTTACTTCAGACCGTCGAAGAATTGGACCATCTTCCTGCGCTGCGCCTCGTCGGGCAGCCGGCCATAGCCGGCCGCGAGATTGTCGGCCATGTGATCGGCCTGGCTGGTGCCGGGAATGACGGCGGTGACGGTCGTGTTGCCGAGCAAATATTTCAGGAAGAATTGCCCCCAGCTCGCGGCGTCGAACTCCTTGGCCCAGTCCGGCAATTCCTTGCCGCGCACCACGCGGAACAGCGAACTGCGGCCGAACGGCAAGGCGGTGAGCACCGCGCAGCCGGCGTCAGCGCAGGCCGGCAATAATCGCGCCTCGACCTCGCGGTCGCCGAGCGAATAATTGAGCTCGACGAAATCCGGCTTCTCGCGCTTGACCACCGCTTCCACCGCCGGAAAGTCGCGCGGGAACGTGCTGCTGATGCCGACATAACGGCAGAGACCCTGCGCCTTCCAGTCGCGCAGATAGGCGAGGCTCTGGTTCGCTTTGCGGACGTTGTGCAGCATCATCAGGTCGACCTTCGCGACGCGCAGGCGATTGAGCGAGGTGACGAACTCGGCGCGGCCGTCGGCTGCGTTCTCCGCCTCCATCTTGGTGGCGAGGAAGACCTTGCCCTTGAGCTTCGCCGCCTCGATGCCCTCGCCGATCGCCGCCTCGGCCGGACCGTAGGTCGAGGCCGTGTCGATCAGCGTGCCACCGCCGGCAACCAGCGCCTCGAAGATTTTGCGCACCTCGGCGCGGTCGCCGCCGCCGAAGCCGTTGGCGGTGCCGAGCCCGACCACCGGCAGCATCTCACCGGAATGCGGGATCGGCCGCTTGAGCATGGCCGCCGCGCCTTGCGCGAGTGCGTTGCGCGTCATCACCGCGCCGGCAAAACCGGCGGCAAGCCTGAACGCATGGCGTCGTGAGATCATGACCTTATGTTAGCAGACGATGGTTCCACACCGGTGACGAACAGGACAATCGTTGCCACCGCTTCAAGTTCCGGTGAACTGCGGCTTGCGCTTCTCCATGAAGGCCTTGCGGCCTTCCTTGTAGTCGTTGCTGGCGAAGGCGCGCGACACCCATTCCTCGCAGGCCTTGAGATCGCGCTGGTCCGGGTCCTTCAGGGCCTGGCCGACGATGAACTTCACCGAATCCACCGTGATCGGCGCGTTGCCGGCGATCATCTCGGCATAGTCTCTGACGTATGTCTCGAGCTCGCCCGGCGTATCCGGCACCACGCGGTTGACGAGGCCCATCGCCTGCGCCTCGGCGGCGGTGAACTGCCGCGCGGTATAGAAGATCTCCTTGGCGAAGGACGGCCCCAACAGATCGACCAGCTTCTTGAGCCCGTCGTAGCGATAGCCGAGGCCGAGCTTCGCCGCCGGCACGCCGAACTTCGAGCCTTCGGTGCAGATGCGCATGTCGCAACACAGCGCGAGGCCGACGCCGCCGCCGATGCAATAGCCGCGGATCATCGCGATGGTCGGCTTCGGAAAATTGAAGAAGGCATTGCTGGCGCGATCCACCGACTCGTTGTAGCGGTCGACTGCTTCCTTGGTCGCACGCTCCTTGTCGAACTTGGAGATGTCGGCGCCGGACACGAAGGCCTTGCCGCCGGCCCCGGTGACGACCACGACGCGGATGGTGTCGTCCTTCCTGAAGTCGTCGAGGAAGCCTTCGGCCGCCTCCCACATGTCGAGCGAGACCGCGTTGTGACGCTCCGGATTGTTGAAGGTCAGGTAGCCGACCTTGCCTTCCTTGCGCGACAGCATCTTGTCCGTTTGCGTCATTCGTCCTGTTCCTCGTCATAAGCCGTCATTCCGGGGCGCGCCGCAGGCGCGAACCCGGAATCCAGAAGCCACACCGCAAGCTGCTCTGGATTCCGGGTTCGCTCGCTACGCGAGCGCCCCGGAATGACGGTGTGATTACACTCGTGCTTCACACCGCCTTCTTCTCGTGCAGCGCCTTGATCTCGTCGGCGCTGAACCCGAACTCCTTCAAAATCTCGTCGGTGTGCTCGCCAAGGTCCGGCGGCCGCACCGCGATCCGGCTCGGCGTGCGCGATAGCGTGAACGGCTGGCCGACGAGACCGAGCCGGCTGCCGTCGGAGCGCGCCGATTCCTTGGCGATGCCGAGATGCTTGACCTGGGGATCGGCGAACACCTGGTCGATCGAATAGATCGGCCCGCATGGCACGCCCGCCTTGCTGAAAATCTCGACCCATTCCGCGCTCGATTTCGTTGCCGTCGCCTCGCCGATCTCGGCATTGAGCGCATCACGATTCTGCAGGCGCAGCTTGCCGGTCTTGTACTCCGGCTTTTCGATCCATTCCGGGTGGCCGATCGTGTTGCAGAAGCGCTCCCAGATCACCTGTCCGGTGACGGCGATGTTGAGATGACCGTCCCTGGTCTTGAACACGCCGGTCGGGATCGAGGTGGGGTGATTGTTGCCGGCCTGCTTGGCGACGATGCCCTCGGTGAGGAAGCGCGCGGCCTGGAAGTCGAGCATGAAGATCTGCGCCTGCAGCAGCGAGGTCGAGACCCACTGGCCCTCGCCGGACACTTCACGCTCGAGCAGCGCGGTCAGCGTGCCAAGCGCCGCGAACAGGCCGGCGGTGAGATCGGCGACCGGGATGCCAACCCGCACCGGCCCCTGTCCCGGCAGGCCGGTGACCGACATCAGCCCGCCCATGCCCTGCGCGATCTGGTCGAAGCCCGGCCGCTTCGCATAGGGGCCGTCCTGGCCGAAACCGGAGATCGAGGTCAGGATGATGCGCTTGTTGATCTTCTTCAGCGATTCGTAGTCGATGCCGAGCCGATCCTTCACGTCGGGCCGGAAATTCTCGACCACGACGTCGGCCTTCGCGACCAGCCGCTTGAACACCGCAAGCCCTTCGGGCGCCTTGAGATCCAGCGTCATGTCGCGCTTGTTGCGCTGCAGGTTCTGGAAGTCGGACCCTTCGCGCGGTCCGCCCGGGCCCTCACCTTCCGAAAGATGCGGCGGCGCCTCGATCTTGATGACGTTGGCGCCCCAGTCAGCGAATTGACGCACGCAGGTCGGCCCCGAGCGCACGCGGGTCAGATCGAGCACCGTGAAGCGTTCAAGGGCTTTGGACGCACCGGAAAATGACATGGGTCGAAACTCGCTGAAAACGGCTGTTTTTATCGTGCTAGAGGCAAACAATCGCGGATTGACGGCTCATTGTCCATGCGGCGGGCCCTTTTCGTTCATCATGCCACCTCTGACGCCTTGCAATCACCACACTGTCCTGCCATATCAATGGCGCGGATGAATCGACTCCAAGTTTGTTTTCGGGGTCATGCGGGCCGCGTGCACGAAATCCAACGGTTTCGCCCCGCCCATCCTCTTTTCCGACCTTGAGACTCCCTGGCAACGCGGGACGTCCTAACCCGCGAGTATGCCGGCCGCGCCGCGGCTGGCCGCCTCGTATATGAATACGAAAGAGACGTTTTGACATCCTTTGACGACTTCGGCCTCGTAGAGCCGATCACTCACGCGCTTCGCGACGAGAAATACCAAACCCCCACCCCGATCCAGGCCCAGACCATCCCGCTCGCCCTGAGCGGCCGCGACGTCATCGGCATCGCGCAAACCGGCACCGGCAAGACCGCATCCTTCGCGCTGCCGATCCTGCATCATATCGTGCGCAAGCGGCTTCGCCCCGAGCGAAAGGCCTGCCGCATCCTGGTGCTGTCGCCGACGCGCGAGCTGTCCGGCCAGATCAGCGACAGCTTCCGTGCCTACGGCCGCTATATCCGGCCGCTGGCGGTGACGCTGGCGATCGGCGGCGTGCCGATCAACCGGCAGATCCGCGCGATGTCCCATGGCGCCGAAATCCTGGTGGCGACGCCGGGCCGCCTGCTCGACCTCGTCGAGCAGAATGCCGTGCGTCTCGACAAGGTCGAAGTGCTGGTGCTCGACGAAGCCGACCGGATGCTCGACATGGGCTTCATCCACGACATCCGCAAGATCGTGGCGATGCTGCCGAAGGAACGGCAGACGTTGTTCTTCTCGGCCACCATGCCGGCCGAGATCACTCGTCTTGCCGGCGCGATGCTGGATGACCCGGCCCG
>CAZNTY010000496.1:0-8787 GCA_964576085.1 uncultured Undibacter sp.
GCCGGCGCGCGATGCCGTCGAGCCCGGCATAGATCTGCGATGCCATGTAGAGATACGGGTTGGCGGCCGGTTCGCCGACGCGGTTTTCGAGATGCGTCGCCGCATCGCCCGGCTGGCCGAGCACGCGCACCATCACGCCGCGATTATCCCGGCCCCAGGTGGCACGGTCGGGCGCCAGTGAATAGGCGCGGTAGCGCTTGTAGCCGTTGATGGTCGGCGTGGTGAACGCCGCGGCGGCGCGCGCATGAGCGAGCAGCCCGCCGAGATAATAGCGGCCAACAGTCGAGAGCACGTCGCGGTCGTTGAGCGCGAAGGCGTTGAGCTTGCGCTTCCGCTCGATCAGCGACTGATGCAGGTGCCAGCCGCTCGACATCATGTTCGGCAGTGCCGGCCGGCACATGAAGCTCGCGAGCAGCCCGTGACGGCGCGCGATCTGCTTCGTCGCGGCGCGGAACAGGATCATGGTATCGGCAGCGGCCAGCCCGACCTGCGGCTTGAACGTGAACTCATACTGGCTTGGCCCGAGCTCGACCTCGATCGAACGCAGCGGCAGGCCGAGCGCCAGCACGCCGCGACGGATGTGCTCGAGCACTGGATCGGCCTGATCGAAACGGCTCTCGGTCAGATATTGATAGCCCTGCGTGAGAAGGCTCACCTCCGGCGCGGCCGGCGGCCAGGTGGCGTCCTGTGGCGCGAGCCGCGGGTTCTCGATCCGGAACAGATGGAATTCGACCTCGAGCCCGGCGAGGAAATCGAACCCGGCAGTGCCGAGCCGCGCCAGCGTGTCGCGATAGAGGCGCCGTGTCGAGAACGGCACCGGCCGGCCGTTGGTGAAGTAGATGTCGCACAGCAGCCAGCCGGTGTTCGGCGCCCCATTACTTCCTGACCATGGCAGCACGCGGAACGTCGCCGGGTCCGCGACCATCACGAAATCGGCGCCGCCTTCCATCTCGCTGATGCCGAAGCCGCCGCCCGGCGTGAACACCGGAAACGCGGTCTTGTGCGCAGTGTCCTTGCAGAGCAGCGTCGTGGTCATGGTGACACCGCTCTTCATCGCGGCGACCGCCTCGCTTGCCACCAATGTCTTGCCGCGCAGCACACCGTGCTGGTCAGCGAAGGAGAACCGCACCAACTCGAGCTTGCGGCGCTTGATCTCCTGCGCGACCGCGGCGGCGGCCTTGGCCTGCTCGTCGGTCCAGAGCTGGTGGCGGTCGACGAAGGTCAACGCGGTGGGACGGCGCGGCGGCATCAAACACCGTCATTCCGAGGCGCCGCGCAGCGGCGAACCCGGAATCCAGATACGATCTCACGTGGCTCTGGATTCCGGGTTCGCTCGCTGCGCTCGCGCCCCGGAATGACAGGAAAATCAGTGCCCATTGGCCCAGCTTTTCGTCTTCCGGCGATCCTCGCTGGCGCGATGCCAGTAGCCCTGCCAGTCCGCCGCCGGGCCGATGCCGTCGACACAAGCCGGGCCGGTGACGCTCTTCGCGCGCGCCGGATCGAGCACCATGATCGGCGTCGCGCCCTTGGCTGCATCGTCGAGCGCCTGTCGCAGCAGCCGGCGATAGGCGATGATCGCCTTGTCCGACGTGCCGAGATGTTCCTGGGTGCGGTCCTGGATCGCGCCCATCGACTCGCAGGCCCACTGGTCGTGCACGTTGATGTCGGCGCCCATGCCGGTGTAGGTCGCGTGCTCCTGCTCGTGCGGATCGAAGCCGTAGTCGTTGCTCTTGTTCTTGTTCGGAACGTAGTCGGGCAACTGATAGAGTTCGAGCCGCTGGCGGCGCATCTCGTCCTTGTTCACAGGCGCGCCGAACGACGTGAAGATCGCGTACCAGTAGTGTCTGGTATCGTCGATCGGCACGTGCCATTGCGAGATCGTCATCTCGCGGCTCATCGGGATGATGAAGGCATTGGGGAAGATCAGGTTGGTGACGCGCACGTGCGCCTTGCCGTTGCCGATCTCGCGCAGGGTGACGAGGCGGAAGCCGTAATCGGTCGGCTCGACCTCGATACGCGGCCGCGTGAACTCGCGCATGATCTGCGTCATCGGCATGTCCGCATCAAGCGTCTTGTCGCGGAACATCTTGCCGTATCCTTCCTCCGGCTTCTCGTCCTCGAAGAAGCGGTGCAGGAACGAAGTGTGGACGGGATCGATGCCGACCTCGAGCGACTGCAGCCAGTTGCAGTCGATCATGCCCTTGAAGGCAAAGGTGTGGGTGTCCGGCGCGATGAAGCAGTCGAAGGCGGGGAAGGCCGGTGGCTCGCCCGGGCCCATGTAGGCGAACAGGATGCCGCTCTTCTCCACCACCGGATAGGAGGTGTGCCGGACGTTGGCGCAGAGATTGCTGTCGCCCGGTTCGGCCGGTGTCTCAAGGCATCTGCCGTTGATGTCGAACAGCCAGCCGTGAAAGGCACAGCGCAGGCCGCCGTCTTCGAGCCGGCCATAGGCAAGGTCGGTGCCGCGGTGCGGGCAATGCCGGCCGATCAGGCCGTAACGATCCCGGTCGTCCTTGAAGATGACGAGGTCCTCGCCGAACAGCCTGATCGCCTTGACCGGACGATTGCCCGACAGTTCATCGACCAGCGCGGCCGGCTGCCAGTAGCGGCGCATCAGCCGGCCAGCCGGCGTGCCCGGGCCGGTCCGCGTGATCAGGTCATTCTGTTCCTGGCTGAGCATGGCGGCCTCGCACGCAGCTGTTGCGAGGCCAAGTTTATACGAACTCTAACTTCGCTGTCATTGCAGAACGCTCGGGGAGCGGACCCGGAAATGACAACAACGAGGTGGATTGCCGTTACTGCTTCGAATGCCGCGCGGCAACCCCGAGCGCCATGCGGCGCTGCCAGTATTGCTGACGCAGGCCCTTGAGGCGCGCCGCCGCCGTCCTTGCCTCGGCACGACTGCCCGCCGCGCAGGTGCGGTATTCAAGCTCGCTGACCGGAATCGAGGCGCTGCGGTGAAAGAGCTTGGCCCACAGCCCGGCCCTGCCGTTGATCTTCAACTCGCCGATCGCGTTGGCAACGCTGCTCGAATGACCGAAGGCAATCACCTCGCCGGTCTCGACGTGGCGGACTTCATAAACTCCCGGTCCGATCGGCGCTTCGATCAGGCCGCCACGATGGGCATCCGGGAAACGTTTCCATGAAGTCCAGGATTGCATCACGCTACCAACAGGCAAAACAACGCCGATCCCCCTGCCTCACAACTCAGAGACGTAGGCCGTGGTTCCGGCGAATTCAACCACAGGCTGGCGACCTTTCCACGGCGCTGTGGACGTCGCTGCCTGGCTACCGGCTCAGTGGCCCGGCAGCACCACGATTTTCGGCCGCTCCGGCAAGGTCGCCTTCGACACCACGAGCGACGGCACCTCGCGCGTCTCGACCTCCCACTCCTGCCGCGCCCGCGACATGAAGCGTTCCAGCGTCCACGGGCTGAAGAAGTGCATCGGAATCATCAGCCGCGCCTTCAGCGCACGGAGCACGTCCATCATGCCGTCGAGATCGAGCGTGTAGCTGCCGTCGACTGGCACCAGCACGACATCGACGCTGCCGATCTCATCGAGCTGCTGCTGGTTGAGCGTGTGGTGCAGATGGCCGAGATGCGCGATGCACAGATTGGCGATCTCGAAGATAAAGATCGAATTGCCGTGCCGTTCGGTTTCGGTGCTGCCATAGAAACTGCGAATGTTGGTCGGCACATTCCTCACGCGCACATCCTTGTATTGCAAATCGATGCGCGCCGGCTTGCCGAAGTCCGGCGACCAGCCACGCAGGACGTATTTGATGCCGGGATCGGGATGATCAGTGTAGTGCGTCGAATGGGCATGGTTCATCGTCGCGATATCCGGCAGCACTGGCGGCTTCACATAATCGTTGTAGTCGGTGGCGATGCGGACGAGCTGCGGGCTTTCGATCAGGAAGGTGGCGTGGCCGATATAGGTCAGCCGCACCTCGTCGGTCTGCAGCGCGACGCGTTGCATCAAGGGACGGAATGGTGGTCGCTCGGCGATGAGACCGGGACAGGCTTCCGTCATCTCGGGTCTGGCGGCAGGCGCGGACGGCGCGGCGCCTTGCGCCAGCACTTCATGGCTTCCCGCGACGGTCGCAGCCAGCAAGCAGGCCGCCAGCAACAGGAACTTCGCGCGCATACGGCAAGCCTGACACGCTTCGCGGTGGCCCGCCACCAGCCTCACGCGCAAATGAAGAGCGGCGCCGAACCGGGCGCCGCTCTGGTGCTCCAGGACGATACGGTCAGTAAGGCCGGTAATAAGGCGGATAAGGCGGACGCGGCCGCACGGCGGCGCTCGTCTCCGCGGAGGTGATGAGGCCACGCGGCGTCACCACCACCCACCTGTCGCCCTCACGACGAATGGCTTCGACCCTGCCGAGACCGGGCAGCGGCACGCCGGGAAACACTTCGAAGAATTCGCCGCGGCTTTCGACCAGCACGCGGCCGTTGCGGCCTTCCCGCACCGTCCAGCCCTGCACAATGGCCGGGCGCGGCGTCGGGATCGGCGGCGCGACTTCCGGCTTTTCGACCGCCGGAGCGGCGGTCGCCGCCTTGCCGATCGAGCCGGTCGTTTCCGGCGCGCGATCGAGACGCTTGTTCAGCTCTTCGCTGACCTTGGCAATCTGCGCACGGCTTTCGCGCGCCGCGGCTTCGGCGCTGGTCTTCAGCGTCGCAAGATCCTTCGTCAGCCGGGCGACCGAGCGTTGCAGCGCCTGGTTCTCCTCGAGCAGCGCGGTATTGGGCTTGGGCGGCGGCGGTGCCGGCGCCCGGGTAGCGAGGGTCCCGACAGCGGCGCCGAAACCTGCGGCCAGGACGACGATCGCGGCAAGCGCAGCGCGGCGCCGCAGCCGGCGCGACAGGCGCATGCCCGGCATCTTCACGTCGGGAATTTTCACCGGCGGAATCCGCAGTGGAGGAATTTTGATCGCGGGTCGGGACGTCGATGCGACGGTGGGGCCTGGCTCCGGGCGCGCCGGCGCACTGGCCGGATTCGATGGCGCCGGCCGCGACGTCATCTGCGCGTCGAGGATCGGCTCCTTCACCTGCTCGGCCGGCGACAGCGGCGGCGACTCGACAGCCGGCAATTCGCTCTTCGTTTCCGGCGCAACCTTGTCGCCCCGGTCGGATATTTCGTTCGGCTCGGCCATGACCGGCTCCCGCATTTTGTGATTTACCAAGCGGTAACCACGTTCGGTTACCAATTGGTTACCGCAACACGCGGGAGTCTGACGGCTTTAGGTCAAAGCGGAATTCTCATCCGCCATCCTGAGGTGCGAGCAGCGAAGCTGCGAGCCTCGAAGGATGACAGCCCGTGATTCTGAGGCCGACATCCTTCGAGGCACGCCTTACGGCGCGCGCCTCAGGATGACGGATAAGCGCCTCAACTTAATATGATTGCACTTTAGAAGATCAGATCCCGAACCCGCTGCTTTCGGCCAGCGCCTTGAGCGGCGTTTCCGGCCGCGCGCCGACGTGCTGGATCACCTCGGCGGCGGCGAGCGCGCCGAGCGCCGCGGCGGTGCGCAGGTCCTTGCCGCGGGAATGGCCGACCAGGAAGCCGGCCGCGAACAGGTCGCCGGCACCGGTCGCGTCGACCATGCGCTCGATCGGCGCCGCCGCCACGCGCTCCGTTGTCCCGCCCTCCACCACCACGCAGCCCTTCTCGCTGCGCGTGACCACCCCGAGCGCGATGTCGCCGCGCAACGCCTCGAGCGCGGTATCGAAATCGGCGGTCTGATAGAGGCTGTGCAATTCCCTCTCGTTGGCAAACAGGATGTCCACCGTTTTGCCGCGCATCAGCCTGAGGAATTCGTCACGATAGCGGTCGACGCAGAACGCATCCGATAGCGTGAGCGCGACCTTGCGGCCCGCCTTGTGCGCGATGTCGGCTGCCTTCACGAAGGCATCCTTGGCCTGCGGCGGGTCCCACAGATAACCTTCGAGATAGGTGATCGCGGCTGCGGCGACCGCCTGGTCGTCGATGTCGGCCGGGGACAGATTCTGCGCCGCGCCGAGATAGGTGTTCATCGTGCGCTCGCCATCCGGCGTGACGACGATATAGCAGCGCGCGGTCGATGGACCGTCGAGCGCAGCCCTGGTGTCGAACGCAACGCCCGTGGCGCGGATATCGTGCGCGAACACCCGGCCGAGCGAATCGTCCTTGACCTTGCCGATGAAGCACGCGCGGGCGCCGAGGCTGGCGGCGCCGACGATGGTGTTCGCCGCCGATCCGCCGGAGCTTTCGGTGGTCGGCCCCATGGCGTCGTAGATTGCTTTCGCTCGCGCCTCGTCGATCAGCGTCATCGAGCCTTTCGGCATGCCGTGATCGACCAGGAATTTGTCGTCGGCCTGCGTGATGACGTCGACGATGGCATTGCCGACGCCAAGCAGGTCGTAACGCGGAGCGGTCATGGGAAGCCCTTCAAAAGACGCCGGCACTATATCGATTGCGAGCGTCGAGGCAACGTGACGATCCCTGCTGGCCGAGTCCGTCCTGTCCATGCATGATGGCGGAGATGTCTGGAGGGGGCGGACGCCCACGTATGTCACTCGCGCGCAATATCGCGACCGTTGGGACAGCCACGCTGCTGTCGCGCGTGCTCGGCTTCGCGCGCGACGTGCTGATCGCGGCCGTGTTCGGCACCGGCATGCGCGCCGACGCGTTCTTCGTCGCATTCCAACTCGCCAATCTGGTGCGGCGCGTGCTGGCCGAAGGCGCGCTCAACGCTGCCGTGGTGCCGCTTTATCTGCGCGAGCGCGACAACGGAGGCGAAGCCGCCGCCGCCGCGTACGCCGGGCGGCTGATCGGTACGCTGGCGGTGGGGTTGTTCATACTGGCAATCGTCCTCGCGCTGATCATGCCGCTGCTCATCATCACGCTGGCGCCAGGCTTCGCATTTGGCGGACCACGCATGGACATCGCGACCGAACTGGCGCGGCTGATGCTGCCTTATCTCGTGGTCGCCGGTCCGCTGGCGGTGATGATGGGCGTGCTCAACGCCAATCACCGCTTTACCGCGGCGGCCTTCGTCACCGCGGCGTTCAACAGCGTCATGCTGGTAGCGCTCGCTCTCATTTTCTTCTGGCAAAGCGGCGACAGCCCGGTGTCGGGCCGCGTGCTGGCGGTCGGCGTCGCGGCCGGCGGCCTGGCGCAGATCGCCCTCGTCGGCGGCGCCATCTGGCTCGGACCGCAGCGCGTGACTCCGCTTTCCGCGACCTTCGGACCGCAAATCCGGCGCTTCATCCTGCTTGCCGTGCCGGCGCTGATCGCCGGCGGCATCCCGCAGATCACCGTCATCGCCGGGGTGATGGTGGCCTCCTCCTCGCGCAGCGCGGTATCGTGGATCTATTATGCCAACCGGCTGATCGAACTGCCGCTCGGCATCATCGGCATCGCGGTCGGCACCGTGCTGGTGCCGGCCTTTGCCCATGCGATCCGCAGCGCCGACCGCCGGGAACTGGTGCATGTCGAATCGCGTGGCCTCGAGCTCGCGCTCGGGCTGACGCTACCGGCCGCCATCGGACTGGCAGTGCTGGCAGAGCCGATCGTGCGCACGCTGTTCCAGCACGGAGCCTTCACGGCGCAGGACACGCACGCGACCGCGACGGCGCTCTCCGCCTTTGCGCTCGGGCTGCCCGGACACGTGCTGGTAAAGACCTTTTCGCCCGTCTTCTTCGCGCGCGAGGACACCGCGACGCCGATGCGGGCGGCCATCTTCGGCTTCCTGATCGCGATCACCGGCAGCGTCATCCTGATGCCGGTGCTCGGCCATGTCGGCATTGCCCTGGCCACCGCGGTTTCCGGCTGGGCGGCGGCCGCGATGCTCGCCGTCAAGATCGCGCGTCACATCGGCTTCTCGGTCGACGCCGAAGCCCGCCGCCGCCTGCCGTTGCTTGGCCTCGCCGCGCTGGCGATGGGCGCCGCAATCTACGCGGCCCGGACCATGCTGGCGCCCTGGCTGGCCGACGGCGCATCGGTTGGGGATCGCCTTATGGGCCTGACGGCCGTCATCGCCGCCGGCCTTCTCGTCTATCTGCTGCTGCTGCAAGCACTGCGGGTCAGCTCGGCCTATCAACTGCTCAGCGCCTTGCGCCGCGGCGGCTGAACCTCTTGCGCCGCGCGGCTCAAGCGTGGCATGGGGACGCTTCATTCGAGGCAATAAAGGTTCGACAATGGCGTTCAAGCAGCGGGTTTTCTCGGGCGTGCAACCGACCGGAAACCTGCATCTCGGCAACTATCTCGGCGCCATCGCCAGGTTCGTCGCGCTGCAGGATCAGTACGACTGCATCTATTGCGTCGTCGACATGCACGCGATCACGGTGTGGCAGGACCCGGTCGAGCTTGCGAAAACCACCCGCGAGGTGACTGCCGCGTTTCTGGCCTGTGGCATCGATCCGAAGCGTCACATCATCTTCAATCAGAGCCAGGTGCATGAGCATGCGGAGCTGGCCTGGATCTGCAACTGCGTGGCGCGCATCGGCTGGCTCAATCGCATGACGCAATTCAAGGAGAAGGCCGGCAAGGACCGCGAGAACGCGTCGGTCGGCCTTTACGTCTACCCGGACCTGATGGCCGCCGACATTCTGGTGTACCGCGCGACGCACGTTCCTGTCGGCGAAGACCAGAAGCAGCATCTCGAGCTCGCGCGCGACATCGCGCAGAAGTTCAACAATGATTTCGGCCCCTCGATCGCCTCGCATGGGTTTGGCGACGTCTTCTTCCCGCTGCCAGAGCCGATCATTCAGGGACCGGCGACGCGAGTCATGTCGCTGCGCGA
>CAZNTY010000497.1:0-2059 GCA_964576085.1 uncultured Undibacter sp.
TGCCGGAATGTCTGCCAGATCGCGTAAAGGAACAGCCCGAGCAAATCGACGCCGCCGGCGAATAGCAGCTCGAGATACAGGTTGTGCGCGTGCGCGGCGGCGTGGAAGAGCCGCGGGTCATTCGGAAGGATGGCGAGCGCGGACGCATAGCCATAGCCGTGCAGCGGGCGCTGCGCCCACATTTCGAGCACGACGCTCCAGATCGCCGCGCGGCCGGTCGCGGTCGTGATCTCGTCGGCGTGCCCCGACCGCGACAGCGCGGCAAAGATCTCATCGGAGAACAGCGTAAGCGCCGCGATGACGATCACGCCCAGCGCGGCGCTCAGCATCAGCTTGAAGCCGATGTTCCTGCGGGACACGAAGCTGAACCAGAGTGCGGCCGCGACGCCGATCATCGAGCTGCGGTTGTTGCTCAGCACCAGGCAGGCGGCGGCGCTCGGGATGAGCGCGAGGGCGGTGCATTTGCCGAACATCGTGAACGAACGGAAATAGAGGAGCGAGAGCACGAGACCGACAGCCGCGATCAGCCCGATGCCGTTCGCCGAGCCGGTGATGCCCTTCATGCGTCCGATCTCGCCGAACTCGCCGCCTGGCGTCCATCCCTGCATCACGCCGACCGATGGAACTGCGTAGTAAACGAAGATCGAGCCCAGACATAGGAGCAGGGCGGCCCACATCATCACCTGCACCGCAGTCAGGCGCGACAGCCATACCGTCATGTAAACCGAGTAGAGATAGGCGGTGAGAAACAGCACCGTGCAGGTGAGCGCAAAGACGACGTTCACCGCGTAAAGCGATGTGAGAATCAGCGCGAAAAAGAATGCCAGCCAGACGTAGAAAAGCCGCGGCAGGCGAATACGCCCGAGCGCAAAAGTGAGAAACACGAACGCCGTGACGGCCATGATGCCGAACGCGGCGAGTTTCGAGGCGACCTGGAGGTCGATGCTTTTGTCGTCATAGGCGCGGGTGCGGAAAATTGCGCCGATGATAAAAATGTAGGCGACTGCCATCACGGCACCGGCGATTCGGCTGCCGATGACGCCCTGCGCCACGATGTAGGCGCCGATCAGCGCGACCGGCGCCAGCACGAGCAGGCCGAGCGCGATCATGTCATCGCGGGCCAGAGGCATCGCGGCGACGGCCGCCGCCGCGCAGAGCAGGCCGAACGGCACGACGACAGAGGCAATCGGGGTCGTAATCCGGGTCATCGTGCTCGCGGGTGTCGCGCTGCCCGCATCACATGCAGCGCGTTCGATTTGAGACGATTGGCGAAGTTCCAGTCTGTTGCAACGCTACGTCATCACTGTGACGAGATTGCGGGCCATCCTCGGTACGGTATGCGGCCATCTTTTGCCGCATTCCGCCCGCGCTATGACCGCGGTTGCGCGTTAGAGCTTTGTGCCGGACGTCTCTTCGCGATCGAGGACCGGATGGTTGACCCCCGCCAGAGATCGGAACCTGCATCGAGAGTTGTATCGGAGCCTGGCCGTCACCAGGCGATGATGGGTGAGTTGAAGCGACGGCTCACGTCCATTACGGCGGCGGTGCCCGCGACCCGGCCGGTCGTCTATCTGGACTATCCGGTGCATGACAACGTCGGCGACCTGCTCATTCATCAGGGCGCCGACGCGTTTCTCGACGACCACGGCTACGAAGTGCTCGGCCGCTTCAGCATGCACGATTTCAGCCGGCGCGGCCGCGCCGACGAAACGGCGGTGGTGTTGAAGCCGTCAATTCGCGACCTCGACCGGCTGATTGCCCGCGCCGGGCCTGTGCTCGTGCTGCACGGCGGCGGCAATTTCGGCGACATCTGGCCGCAGTTTCAGATGTTCCGCGAGCTCATCGTCCAGCGTTATCCCGACACGCCGATCGTGGTGCTGCCGCAGACCATCCATTTCGGCAGCACCGAGCAGCGCAAACGCTCGGCCCGCATTTTCGGCGCGCACAGGCGACTCGTCATCTTTGTCCGGGACAATGAGTCGCTCGACTTCGTGCGGCGCGACGTCGGCGCCGATGGCGAGGTCGTTCCCGACATGGCGCACCAGCTCTGGGGCCGGCC
>CAZNTY010000498.1:0-1510 GCA_964576085.1 uncultured Undibacter sp.
TGGCCGCCGAGCGCGTGCCGGACGCGTTCAATGCCCGCACTTCGGCGGTGAAGCGTCATTACCTCTATCGCATCGTCAACCGCCGCGCCGATCTGGCGCTCGACCGCGGCCGTGCCTGGCGCATCCCACGCCCGCTCGACCACGCCGCGATGCACGTTGCCGCGCAGCGGCTCACCGGCCGGCATGACTTCACGACGTTTCGCTCGACCGAGTGCCAGGCCAGATCGCCGGTCAAGACGCTCGACCGGCTCGATGTCGTGCGCGACGGTGATCGCATCGACTGCCTCG
Source organism: uncultured Undibacter sp. (assembly GCA_964576085.1). Taxonomy (GTDB): domain Bacteria; phylum Pseudomonadota; class Alphaproteobacteria; order Rhizobiales; family Xanthobacteraceae; genus Pseudolabrys. The sequence goes on from CAZNTY010000498.1 coordinate 289, forward strand.
TGTCGGCGCGCTCGTTCCTGCACTCGCAGGTGCGCTCGATGGTCGGCTCGCTGGCGCTGGTCGGCGAAGGCAAGTGGAACTCCGACGATCTCGCCGCGGCGCTTGCCGCGCGCGACCGCACCCGCTGCGGCCCGCTGGCGCCCCCCGAGGGCCTCTATCTGACGCGAGTGGATTATTGAACAACCCGGGCCGGGATGTTATCGGACACGCGGCTGAGGGTGCATGTCATTCCTTTTCAGGACGAGGTCGCTTGTTGCTCTCCTGACGGCGCTCGTCCTGACGGTCGGGTCCGTCATTGCGACGGCTATTCTCTATCAGGCTCAATCCTATGAGCGCGACCGCATCCGGCAGGCCATCGACACTCAATTGCAGGTGTCGCAGGTCTTTTCTATTCTGCAGGACGCCGAGACCGGCCAGCGCGGCTATCTGCTGACCGGCCGCGACGACTATCTTGCGCCGTTCATGCAGGCGTCGGCGTCGCTGAGATCGGCGCTCGGCCAGCTCCAGGCGCGGCTTTCAGCCAGCGAACAAGGATCGTTCCAGGACCTGCGCGGCGTCAGCGAGGAGAAGCTGGCCGAGCTCGGCAAGACGATCGAGCTCAAACGCGCCGGCAGGGACGCCGAAAGCCTCGCCATCGTGCTGTCCAATCACGGCAAGAACCTGATGGATCGCGCGCGCGCCATCGCCGCGCGCATGCAGCACGACGAGGACGACAGCCTTGATCAATTCGAGAAGGCCGCCTCGCGCAATCGGCTTTTGACCCAGGCCGGCATCGGCATTTCGCTGATCCTGACCATCGCGCTCGGCTTCTTTGCCGTGGTCGACAGCCAGCGGCAATACCGGGCGCTGGCGCGCGCCAATGATGAGGTGACGCGCGCCCACGGCAAGCTGCTGGAGGAGGTGCGGCGCCGTGAGCTGGCGGAAGACACCCTGCGCCAGGCGCAAAAAATGGAGGCGATCGGGCAGCTGACCGGCGGCCTCGCGCACGACTTCAACAACATGCTGGCGGTCATCATCGGCAGCCTCAATCTCCTCAAGCGCCGCATCAGCCGCGGCGAAAAAGACGTCGAGCGCTTCGTCGACAGCGCGCTCGAAGGGGCATCGCGCGCGGCCAACCACACCCACAGGCAGTTGGCCTTCGCGCGCCAGCAGCCGCACCCCCCGAGCGCGATCGACCTCAACAACATCGTCCACGCCCATTCGGCGATCAACCCCCCCACGC
>CAZNTY010000499.1:0-10847 GCA_964576085.1 uncultured Undibacter sp.
TGACGTCAACCGGGTGACCCAGACCTCGGACAAATTCGACCCCGACGGCCGCGTGCTGCGCTCCAGCCAGACTCGCGAGGAGCAGTCTTCGAGCGGTATTCCCCGGGACGGCCCGGTGTCGGTCGCCAACGAACTGCCCGGCAGTGGGCAGAAGACGCCTGAGAACGGTGGCTCGAACGAGGCCAACCGCAAGACCGAAGAAATCGTCAATTACGAGATCTCGCGCACCACCAAGACGGAGGTGACCGAAGCCGGGCGCGTCAATCGCATTTCCGCGGCGGTGCTGGTCGACGGCACTTACACAAAGAACGACAAAGGCGAACCCGTTTATCAGCCGCGGAGCAAGGAAGAGCTCGATCGCATCGCGACGCTGGTGCGCACCGCGATTGGCTTCGACGCCAAGCGTGGCGACCAGGTCGAGGTCGTCAACCTGCGCTTTGCCGAGACGCCCGCGATCCCGGCCGCCGAGCCGGCTGGCTGGATGAGCTACCTGCAGTTCACCAAAGACGACATCATGCGCGGCGCCGAGCTCGCAGTAATGACCCTGCTCGGCCTGATCGTCATGTTCACGGTGGTTCGTCCGCTGGTCCGACGCATCATCACGCCCGAAGTGCCCGACACCCGGACCGCCGCCGCCGCGGCGATCGCAGGGGCGATCGGCGTGGCCGCAGATGCGGCGATGGGCCAGATCACCGGCGGCACGGCGAACAATGACGGCAGCGGCATCACGACGGCGTCCGGCCCCAGCGTCTCGATCGTCGGCAGCGATGAGCAGGTCGCGATCTCGAACCGCACCTCGGCGATGATCGACGTGGCCAAGGTGCAGGGCCAGGTTCACGCCCAGTCGGTGCAGAAAGTCGGCGAACTCGCCGAGAAGAACCCCCACGAAGCCGTGGCGATCATCCGTTCCTGGCTGCATGAGGACGCCGCCTGATGCCTTCCGCCTACGCCGAAGAACGCAAAGACAAGAACGTCGCCGCCATGCGCGCGGACATCGGCGGGCTGATGGCCGAGCTGGCAAGCCGGCCCCAGATCAACCAAGGCCGCCGCAAGCTGACCGGCCCGGAACGCGCCGCCGTGCTGATGCTGGCGCTGGGAGAGAAATACGGCGGCAAGATCTTCAGCTTGCTCGATGACGACGAGTTGCGCGAAATCTCGGTGGTGATGTCGTCGCTCGGTACGGTCGACGCGGATTCCGTTGAGCAGCTGTTGCTGGAATTCGTCTCGCGCATGTCTGCCTCAGGCGCGCTGCTCGGCAATTACGATGCGACCGAACGCCTGCTGCAGCAATACCTGCCGCCCGAGCGGGTCGGCGGCATCATGGAGGAAATCCGCGGGCCGGCCGGCCGCAATATGTGGGAAAAGCTCGCCAACGTGCAGGAGGAAGTGCTCGCGAACTACTTGAAGAACGAATATCCGCAGACCGTCGCGGTGGTGCTGTCGAAGATGCGGCCCGAACATGCTGCCCGCGTGCTCAGCATATTGCCGGAAGACCTCGCGCTCGACTGCGTCGGCCGCATGCTGAAGATGGAATCGGTACAGAAAGAGGTGATCGACCGCGTCGAGCAGACCTTGCGTACCGAATTCATGTCGAACCTGTCGCAGACGCGGCGCCGGGATGCCCACGAGGTGATGGCGGAAATCTTCAACAACTTCGACCGCCAGACCGAAACCCGCTTCCTCACCGCACTGGAGGAAGATAACCGCGACGCCGCCGAACGCATCAAGGCGCTGATGTTCACCTTCGACGATCTCATCAAGCTCGATACTGGCTCGGCCCAGACGCTGATGCGCAACATCGACAAGGACAAGCTCGCGGTCGCTCTCAAGGGCGCCAACGAGACGGTGCGTGAGTTCTTCTTCAAGAACATGTCGAGCCGCGCCGCCAAGATGCTGGTTGACGACATGCAGGCCATGGGCCCGGTGCGTCTGCGTGACGTCGACGAGGCGCAGGCGCTGCTGGTCAATATTGCCAAGGACCTTGCTGCCAAGGGCGAAATCCTGATCTCCAAGAGCCGCGGCGACGAGGAGCTGATCTACTGATGAAACCGGCAGCCAAATTCCTGTTCGAGGAAGACTTCGCGACCGGCGTGAAGCCGACCATCACGCTCGCCGAGCACGACCGGCGCCGCAAGGACGCGGAGGCCGTCGCTTATCGCAACGGCTTCGCCGCCGCGCAGGCGCAGGCGCACGCCGAAGCGACCCAGCGCATCGCCGCCAGCATGGCGCAGATCGCCGAGACGATGGAGCGCCTGAGCCGCGGCCTGCACGGCGTCGAAGCGCGGCTTGAGATCGAGGCGGTCGAGGTCGCGGTCGCGGTCGCGCGCAAGCTCGCTCCGGAACTCATCGCGGCGCAGCCCTTCAAGGAGATCGAGGCGCTGGCGACTGAATGTTTCCGCCAACTGGTATCGGCGCCGCACATCGCCGTGCGCCTGCCGGAGGACATCTATTCCATGGCGAAGGACAAGCTCGAGGACCTCGCGCGCAGCCGCGGCTTCGAGGGCCGGCTCACGGTGCAGGCTGACGCCGACCTCCAGCCCGGCGATTGTCGGATCGAATGGGCCGATGGTGGCATCAACCGCGACAGGGCTGCGGCCGAGGCCGCGATCAGCGAGGTCGTGACGCGCTATGTCGCGGCCCGCATGGCCGAAGTCGGCTAGGGATTTTTGGAGACTGACGAATGAGTGACACCGACGCCAAGGTTCCGCTGCCCGACCTCGAAAACGGAGGGCAAGTGCCGACGGTCGATGACGCCGGCAGCATCGCGCCGACCGGGGCGGATTCGACGACGCGCGGCGCCGCCGATCTCGAGGCGGTGTTCGACGTGCCGGTGCAGGTTTCGGCCGTGCTCGGCCGCGCCCGCATGGAGGTCGGCGAACTGCTGCGCCTCGGGCCCGGCGCCGTGCTCGAGCTTGACCGCAAGGTCGGTGAGGCCATCGACATCTACGTCAATAACCGCCTGGTCGCGCGCGGCGAAGTGGTGCTGGTCGAAGACAAGCTCGGCGTGACGATGACTGAAATCATCAAGGCGGAGCAATGACGAACCAATCCCGTCAGGCCGGCGCGCCGTGGCGAAATGACGGAAAACTTTGGAGTATGATACCATGCGACTGTTGATCGTCGGAACGCTCAAGGGCCAGCTCACCACTGCGACCAAACTCGCGATGGACAAGGGCGCCGCCGTCACGCATGCCGACAGCATCGAGCAGGCGCTCGCCGTGCTCCGCTCCGGCCGTGGCGCCGACCTGCTGATGGTCGATGTCGCGGTCGATATCCGCGATCTCGTCAAGAGACTCGACGCCGAGCGCATCCACGCCCCGATCGTCGCCTGCGGCGTCACCACCGACGCCCGCGCCGCGGTCGCCGCGATCCATGCCGGCGCCAAGGAGTACATCCCGCTGCCGCCGGACGCCGACATGATCGCGGCCGTGCTTGCCGCTGTCGCGGACGACAGCCGCGACATGATCTGGCGCGACGGCGCGATGGAACAGGTGGTCAAGCTCGCCCAGCAGGTTGCCGGCTCCGACGCCTCGGTGCTGGTGACCGGCGAGAGCGGCACCGGCAAGGAGGTGCTGGCCCGCTTCCTACACACGCGTTCACAACGCGCCCGCAAGCCCTTCATCACCGTCAACTGCGCGGCAATTCCGGAGAACCTGCTGGAATCCGAGCTGTTCGGTCACGAGAAAGGCGCCTTCACCGGCGCGCTCGCCCGCCGCATCGGCAAGTTCGAGGAAGCGAACGGCGGCACGCTTCTGCTCGACGAAATCTCGGAGATGGACGTGCGCCTGCAGGCCAAGCTGCTGCGCGCCATCCAGGAGCGCCTGATCGACCGCGTCGGCGGCGCCCGGCCGGTGCCGGTCGACATCCGCATCATCGCCACGTCGAACCGCAACCTCGTCGAAGCCGTGCGCGAGGGCAAGTTCCGCGAGGATCTGCTATTCCGCCTCAACGTCGTCAACCTGAAAATCCCGCCGTTGCGCGAGCGGCCGAACGACATCATCGAGCTCGCCCGCCACTTCGCCAAGAAATACGCCGAGAGCAACAGCCTGCCGCTGCGCCCGCTGTCGCGCGAGGCCGAGCGCGCGCTGTCGGCCCATCGCTGGCCGGGCAACGTGCGCGAGCTCGAGAACACGATCCATCGCGCCGTGCTGCTTTCGACCGGCGCCGAAATCGGCATCGACGGCATCCTGGCGCCGGACGGCGCGCGGCTCGACCAGGCGAAAGGCGCGGGTACTGCAGCGCAGGCGGCGATGGCCGCTGAGCAGGTTACCCGCAATCTGGTTGGCCGTACTGTCGCCGACGTCGAGCGCGACCTGATCCTGGAGACGCTCAAGCATTGCCTCGGCAATCGTACCCACGCCGCCAACATCCTTGGCATCTCGATCCGCACGCTGCGCAACAAACTCAATGAATATGCCGCCGGCGGCGCGCCGATCCCGCCGGCCGGTGGCGGCGAGCTCAGGGGCGCGGCGTGACGCTGCGGCACGTCACAGGCGCATAACTCCGGCGTAAAATCCCGGCCCGCCGATTGCTGGCATCTTCCCTGCCGCCTAGACTTCGGCGGCTGAGGATTCCGTACTGCAATTGCCGGGGGGCGCCATGCAAAACATCACCAATCTGCTCACAACCTATCGGGGCCGCATCAACCGCGGCAAATACTGGGCCGCGGCTCTGATCTACATCGCGATCATGATCGTGCTGCTCGCGCTCGGCTTCATCATGGTCGGCAACAGCCTGCTCGAGACCGGTGGTGAGGATGCCGAAGACATTGTCGCCGGGCTCGTCAGCAAGGGCATCGGCTACGTGCTGATCGTGATCGTCGTCTATATCCCGCTGGTGATCTCCGGCATCTTCGTCGGCATCAAGCGCCTGCACGACCGCGACAAGAGCGGCTGGTGGCTGCTGGTCTTCTATCTGCTGCCGGTGATCCTGAGCGGACACGGCGCCATCCTGTCCCTCGTCAGCCTCGCGGTGTCGATCTGGGGCGTGGTCGAGCTCGGTATCCTGCGCGGCACCGCCGGTCCGAACAAATACGGTCCCGACCCTCTTTCAACTTGATCTCACAGGAGACTATCCGCATGCGCATGCTCGCAAGCCTGGCTGCCGCCGCAGTGATCTTCGGCGCCGGCATCGCCTACGCCGCCGATCCGGAAGGCGACTACGATGTCGAAGGCACCAATCCGGGAGGCAACGGCACCTATAGCGGCACCGTGAGCGTCGAGAAGACCGGCGACACCTATCGCGTGGTCTGGGACATCGGCGGCACCAAATACGTCGGCACCGGGATCGGCAACAAGGATTTCATCGCCGTGTCCTACCGCTCAGGCAACAACACCGGCCTCGCGCTCTACGGCGAGGAGGGGGGCAACTGGGTTGGCATCTGGACTTACGCCGGCGGCAAGACGGTGGGTGCCGAACGCTGGAAGCGGCAGTAACAGGAACTTCGCATCGCAGCCGCTGTTATCGGCGGCATGCGGGCGACGCTGTTTCATAATCCGAAGGCCGGCAAGAAGGGCTACGGCAAGGACAATATCCTCGCCGCCCTGAAGCTCGCCGGCCACAGCGCCTATTACGTCTCCAGCAAGTCCGACAAGTTCAAGGCCGAGCTCGCGAAGGTCAGCGGCGATTTCGTCGTGGTGGCGGGGGGCGACGGCACCGTCACCGAGGTCATCGCCAATCTCGGCAACCGCAGGCTGCCGATCGGCATCCTGCCGCTGGGCACGGCCAATAATATTGCGCGATCGCTCGCGATTGCCGGCGAGCCGCAGGTGCTGGTCGAGGCCTGGGACATGACGCGGACACGACGGCTTGACATCGGCCGGGCGGACCGTTCGTCCAGCATTGTGCACTTCGTCGAGGCGTTCGGCATCGGCCTCGTGCCGCAGATGGTGATCGAGGCCAACCGGCAGGCCAAGGAAAAAGGCGCGCTGAACCTGGCCAAAGGCCGCGAATTGCTGCGAAAACTTGCCAAGGCGGCGAGGACAGTCGAACTCGACATCATGGTCGATGGTCGCAAGCTCGAGGGGGAGTGGCTCGGCGCCGAAGCGCTCAATGTTCCCTACACCGGTCCCGGCCTGCGGCTCGCCCCGAGAGCCGATTTCGGCGACGGCATGCTCGACCTGATTTGCTTTGAGCGGAAGGACCGCGACCGTCTCTCGCAATGGTTCGACGCGCCGGCGGATGCACCGCCGCCCGGCACCATCCGCCGCGGCCGGATGATTACCTTCACCTGGCGCAAGGCGCCGTATCGGATTGACGACGAGAGCTTCCAGGCCGGAGACAAGACACAGACTGTCACGCTCGCCTGCGAAGACGATCCCGTGAGCATCATCGAGGCGCCGCTCGACAGGACAACGTCATAGCTTGGGACGATCCTGAAGATCACGCGCCGCTTGCCCCAAGCTACCGCCGTGCGAGCTTATCGAGCGTCCGGAGTTTTTCTCCTGACGAAAGAAAGATACTGCGCTCGATCTCCCGATAGAGCGTGATGATCTGCCGGCCGACCGGCGTCACGGCAGCCCCGCCGCCTTGCGCGCCGCCGGTTGCCTTGGCCACTGCGGGTTTGCGCAGGGCCTTGTTGGTTTCCTCGATCAGCAGCCAGGCGCGACGATATGACATGCCAAGGCGACGCGCGGCGGCCGAGATCGATCCGGTATCCTGAATCGCTTCCAGCAATGCAATTTTGCCGGGACCGATGCGATCGCCATTCACGAGGTCGAGACGGACACTGATCCGGTTGTCGGGCACATTGCGCCTCGTTACTTGACCGGTGGATTGGGTTGCGCGTTATATCCAGCTGAACATATCGAGTAAATCGCCGCGGAGGACATCATGGCTCAGGCCCAAACCATACCGTTTACCCGTCATCCCTATGCCGATGGTTCATTCAAGAAGATGCTGATCGACGGCAAGTGGGTCGCGGCGGCGTCGGGAAAGACGTTCGAGAGCCGCAATCCCGCGACGGGTGAGCTGCTGGCGACGGTCGCCGAAGGCGACGCGGAAGATATCAACCGCGCCGTTGCCGCCGCACGCAAGGCCTTCGAAGGGCCATGGAGCAAGGTGAAACCTTTTGAGCGGCAAGCGATCCTGCTGCGGTTGGCGGACCTTGTCGAACGCAATTTCGAGGAGCTGAGCGCGCTCGACACGCTCGACATGGGCGCGCCGATCACTCGAACGCGCGGCAACCGCCTCCGCGTGCTGGGCATGCTGCGCTATTACGCCGGCATGGCGACGGCGCTGACCGGTGAGACGATCGAGAATTCTTTGCCGGGCGAGATTTTCTCCTACACCCTGAAGGAGCCGGTCGGCGTGGTGGGCGCCATTATCCCCTGGAACGGCCCGCTCGGCGCCAGCGTGTGGAAGATCGGGCCGGCACTGGCAACCGGATGCACCATCGTGCTCAAGCCTGCGGAAGAGGCCCCGCTTACATCGTTGCGGCTTGCCGAGCTCTGCCTGGAGGCTGGTGTGCCGGCAGGTGTCGTCAATGTCGTGCCGGGCTTCGGCGAGACTGCGGGGGCCGCACTCGCATCGCACATGGGCGTGGACAAGGTGGCGTTCACCGGATCCCACGTCACGGGTCAATCGATTGTCAAAGCATCGGCCGGCAACCTCAAGCGCGTCTCGCTCGAGCTCGGCGGCAAATCGCCGGACATCGTCTTTGCCGATTCCGATCTCGACGCCGCCGTTCCCGGCTCAGCGATGGCCGTGTTCTCCAACTCGGGGCAAATCTGCAGTGCCGGCACGCGGCTGTTCGTCGAGCAGCGCATCTATGACGAGTTCGTCGGCAAGGTCGCCGACTTCGGCAAGGGCCTGCGGGTCGGCAATGGCCTCGACCCCGAGACGCAGATCGGCCCGCTGGTGTCCGAGCAACAGCTCGAGCGCGTCACCGGCTATCTCGACATCGGCCACAAGGAAGGCGCAAAGGCCCTTGCCGGCGGCGCCCGCGCGACCGAGGGGCCGCTTGCCAAAGGCTATTTCGTGCCGCCGACTGTCTTTGCAAACGTCAATGACAACATGCGCATCGCGCAGGAGGAGATTTTCGGCCCGGTGCTCTCTGCCATTCCATTCAAGGACATGGACGACCTGATCCGACGGGCCAATTCGACCATGTTCGGCCTCGGCAGCGGAGTGTGGACGCGGGACGTCAGCAAGGCGCACCGGCTCGCCAAGGCGATTCGCGCCGGCTCGGTTTGGGTCAACTGCTATCAGGCGATGGATCCGGCGGTCCCGTTCGGCGGCTACAAGATGAGCGGTTATGGCCGGGACTCAGGCCGTCAGCACCTCGACGAATACCTCAACGTCAAGGCGGTCTGGATCAAAACCGCCTAGAACGCGCTGCCGGTGGCGCCAGCCACGGCATGATGATGGCGGGCGAGCGACGTCAGACCGACTCTCGCTCGCCCGACGACCATCCGCACCGTCATGCACAGCACACCCAGCTTCGCCGGCCTGGGCACAGGCCCTTGTGCCGGGCATCCACGTCTTGGCGGCAAAGAAACGTGGGGCCGGGACATAAGGATGTTTACACCCGTCTTTGACGGGCGATGCCCGGCCATGACTTGAGGGTGTTTCTGAGACTCCATGAAACGTCTCAGTCCACACCATCCAGGAACGATTGCGAGTGGCGGCGGTTTGTCCGGCGGGCGCGCTGACAAACGGGTTCCGCCATGGCCAAAACCTCCGCCGATGTTCTGATCGAGACGCTGATTGCCTGGGACGTGGATACGGTCTTTGGGCTTCCGGGTGACGGCATCAACGGCATCATGGAAGCTCTGCGCAAGCGACAGGATGCGGTACGCTTCATCCAGGTCCGGCACGAGGAATCTGCGGCGCTGATGGCTTGCGCCTACGCAAAATTCACCGGCCGGCTCGGCGTTTGCCTGGCGACCTCGGGGCCCGGTGGCATCCATCTCCTCAACGGCCTCTATGATGCCAAGATGGACGGCGCGCCGGTGCTCGCGATAACCGGCCTGCAATATCATGATCTCGTGGACACCTTCACCCAGCAGGACGTTGAACTGGACAAGCTGTTCGCTGACGTGGCGGTCTACAGCACGCGGGTGATGTCACCGGCGCATGTTGAAAATGTCGCCGAACTTGCCTGCCGCACAGCGCTTGCCCGCCGCGGCGTTGCTCACATCACCATTGCCTCCGACACGCAATCGGAACCGCTTGACGAGGACTACCGGTCGCCGCGCAACGTCGGCAACCATGTCTCCAATCGGCCCGCAGCCATCGCGCCAGCGCCGCCCGAGTCCGAGGTCCGCCGTGCGGCAGAAATCCTGAATAGCGGCAAGAAAACCGCAATCCTGGCCGGGCGTGGCGCGATCGTCGCCGGCCAGGAGCTTGAGGCTGTCGCCGACAAACTCGGCGCACCGGTTGCAAAGGCTTTGCTCGGGAAAGGCGCCCTGTCGGATCGCTCACCCTACGTGACCGGCGGCGTCGGACTCCTCGGCACAACGCCATCTCAGGAGGCATTGGAGGAGTGCGATACGCTGCTGATCGTCGGCAGCACATTCCCCTACATTGAATTTTATCCCAAGCCCGACCAGGCGCGCGCGGTGCAGATCGACATCGATCCACAGCGTATCGGTTTGCGTTATCCGGTCGAATGCGGGCTGGTCGGCGACGCCAAGGCGGCGCTCTCTGCCCTGCTGCCATTCCTCGACAGGCGCGACGACCGCTCGTTCCTCGACAAGGCCCAGAAAGGCGTCAAGGACTGGCGCGACATTCTTACAAAGCATGGGACGAACACCGGCCTGCCGATGAAGCCCGACGTGGTTGTTCACCAGCTCAACAAGCTGCTGCCGGCTGATGCCATTATCACCACTGATTCCGGCACCAACACCGGATTGTGTGCCCAACACATCGAGCTTCGCGACGGCATGCTGTTTGGCGTGTCCGGGACACTCGCGACGATGGCCTGCGGCCTGCCCTATGCGATCGCGGCTGCGATCGCTTTCCCCGACCGGCCGGTGTTTGCGGTGGTCGGTGATGGAGGCGTGAGCATGCTGATGGCGGAGTTCGCGACTGCCGTGAAATACAACCTCGATATCAAGGTGGTCGTCATCAAGAACAACATGCTCGGCCAGATCAAATGGGAGCAGATGGCTTTCCTCGGCAATCCTGAATTCGGCTGCGAGCTTCAGCCGATCGACTTCGCCGGCGTCGCGCGTGCCTGCGGCAGTACGGGCTTCTCCATCGTCGAGCCCGACCGGTGCGCGCGGACGCTCGAAGCCGCGCTTGCTGCCAAAGGTCTTGTCGTCATCGAGGCCGAAGTTGATCCGAACGACCCGCCGCTTCTGCCCAAGATCAAATATGACCATGCCAAGCACATGGCCGAAGCACTGGCGCGCGGCACGAAGGGCGGGCGGGACATCGCTCGCAAGCTGCTGCGGAACACCATCACCGAGATGACGTGAAACTGCCCTGAAGATGTCACCGCTTGAGCGGGCTGAAACTATGAACCGATGCGCGGCATGCGCTGTTGGGCTTGCGACGCCGCGCCTTTGGCGCGCCGTCTCCCTCAATCCACCCAACCAGGAGGACATCTTATGGCAAATGAGCATCGCGGCGGTTCCGGCAACTTCGCCAACGATCCTGAGCGCGCGTCCGAGGCCGGCAAGAAAGGCGGCGAGAGCCGGACGCAACACCAGCAATCTGCGGGATCGCAGCATCAGCAGCAGGGTGGCGGTGGCAATTTCGCGAATGATCCGAAACGGGCGTCCGAAGCCGGCCGTAACGGCGGCCAGCACTAGCCATCAGGCCGCGTCTTCCGCAAAAACGGCGCCGGCAGAATAACGCTGCCGGCGCGGAAGCGTTAACCGTCCGCTAACCATGAACCGGGC
>CAZNTY010000500.1:0-1769 GCA_964576085.1 uncultured Undibacter sp.
TGCCGCCCGGCCGGGGCCCCGTGGCCTCCCGAGTCTTCGCTTGCGAGGCGAAGCCGCGGGCGCCGCATCGCCGCCGTTTCACCGGCGACCCGGAAGGCCGGCGCGGTTGTCGGCGCCGGTGTCTCCCGGACGGTCCCACCGCACGAACGCCTCGCGACGGCGCCCTTCGACGGACCGGACATATCAGACTATAATCCTATAGGAATAAATGTCAACCCAGTCTGTCATCCCCGCGAAAGCGGGGATCCAGTATGCCGTGAGACTCGTGGCGCTCTTCGACGTCCGTGATGACTGGGTCCCCGCTTGCGCGGGAACGACGGGTGAGGATAGACGACAGGTGAGGATATTGTGCCTGTCCATACCTCTCTCCCGCCTGCCAGAGAGGAGAAAGAGCATCCCCGCCTTGACGCCGGTCAAGGACGGGTGCGGTGAAAAGCCCGCATCTGAGCCTCGACAAACGCCCTGGAAGCCTTCTAAAAGACTGCGGGCGCGCGGGCGGCGTGTGGACTAAGCCAATGAACTATAATGACTTTTTTACAAAGGCGCTGGGCCAGCTGCGGTCCGAGCGGCGCTATCGCGTTTTTGCCGACCTCGAGCGGATCGCCGGCCGCTTCCCCCATGCGCTCTGGCATTCCCCGCAGGGCCCGCGCGAGGTCGTGATCTGGTGCTCCAACGACTATCTCGGCATGGCGCAACACCCCAAGGTGGTCGGCGCCATGACCGAAACCGCGGCGCGCATGGGCACCGGCGCCGGCGGCACCCGCAACATCGCCGGCACCAACCACCCGCTGGTCGAGCTGGAGCGCGAGCTCGCCGACCTGCACGGCAAGCCGGCCGCGCTCGTCTTCACCTCCGGCTATGTCTCGAACGCGACCGGCATCGCCACCATCGCCCAGCTGCTGCCGAACTGCCTGATCCTGTCCGACGCGCTCAACCACAATTCGATGATCGAAGGCGTCAGGCGCGCCGGTGCCGAGAAGCAGATCTGGCGGCACAACGACGTCGGCCATCTCGAGGAGCTGCTCAAGGCGGCCGATCGCGACCGGCCCAAGCTGATCGTGTTCGAGAGCCTCTATTCGATGGACGGCGACGTCGCGCCGATCCATGCGATCTGCGATCTCGCCAGACGCTACAACGCGATGACATATGTGGATGAAGTCCACGCGGTCGGCATGTACGGGCCGCGCGGCGGCGGCATCACCGAGCGCGACGCCGCGGCCAGCCGTGTCGACGTGATCGAGGGCACGCTCGCCAAGGCGTTCGGCTGCCTCGGCGGCTACATCGCCGGCTCGACCGAACTGATCGACGCGGTGCGCTCCTACGCGCCGGGCTTCATCTTCACCACCGCGCTGCCGCCGGCGATCTGCGCGGCGGCGACCGCCGCGATCCGGCACCTCAAGACTTCGCAGTGGGAGCGCGAGCGCCACCAGGATCGCGCCGCGCGCGTCAAGGCGGTGCTCAACGCCGCCGGGCTCCCGGTGATGCCGAGCGACACCCACATCGTGCCGGTGCTGGTCGGCGACCCGGAGAAGTGCAAGGCGGCGTGCGACCTGCTGCTCGCCGAGCACGGCATCTATATCCAGCCGATCAACTATCCGACCGTGCCGCGCGGCATGGAGCGGCTGCGCATCACGCCGTCGCCCTATCACGACGACGCGCTGATCGACCGCCTTGCCGAAGCGCTGTCGGACGTCTGGGAGCGGCTCGAACTGCCGCGCGAGCGCAAGCTGGCGGCGGAGTAGCTTCCGCCCTTTGCCGGCCGCGCGAAA
>CAZNTY010000501.1:0-8468 GCA_964576085.1 uncultured Undibacter sp.
CCGTCCGACGGGCCGAACATGGTGCCGCTTCAGGACATGGAAGCCCTGTTGCGCACGCTGGTGGAGTTCGATCGGTTGGCCAAGCGCTGAGCGCGCGGGACGGCGACGTTTTCCATGACTTTTCCCCTGACCGTCCTCTGACTGTTCCATGACCGTCCCATGACTGTCCCATGACGCGGACTCTGAATCTTCTCGCGTTCGTCATCTTTTCCGGCTCGCTGTTCTTTCGCGCGTTCGACCCGATCATTCCACAGATCGCCGACAGCTTCGGAACGACGCCGGAACGGGCGGCGCTGCTGACGACGGCGTTCTCCTTGCCATATGCATTGATCCAGCCGGTGCTCGGGGCGCTGGGCGACATGTTCAACAAGGTGCGGCTGATGCTGATCTGTCTCGCCGCGCTTGCCGCGTCGAGCCTCGCCGGCGTCCTGGTGCATGATTTCGAACTGCTGGTTGTGACGCGGCTGGTGGCCGGGCTTGCCGCGGGCGGCCTGGTGCCGATCGCCTTCGCCGTCGTCGGCGACCTCGTTCCGATCGAAGGGCGGCAGGTGGCGCTCGGGCGCATCCTGTTTGCCATAATGATGGGAAACCTGCTCGGCGCGACGGGCGCGGGTGTCATCGCCGACCTGCTCGGCTGGCGCGCGGTATTCGTCGCGACCGCCGCGCTCGCCTTCCTGATCCTCGGCATCGCGGCGCGCGCGCTGTCAGGCGTGGGCGGCGGCGGTCAGGGTTTCGATCTTGGCTCGCTCGGGCCCAATTACCGCGCGATCTTCGGCAACCCGCTGGCGAAGGTCTGTTTCAGCGCGGTGATCGTCGAGGCCGTCTTCATGTACGGTGTATTTCCGCACATGGCGTCCCTGCTGCGCGCCAGCGGGGAGACGCGGGCCTCGATAGCCGGCGTCGTGATCGGCGGATTTGGCATCGGGGGCATCCTCTACAGCCTGCGCGTCGCCTTCCTGCTGCGGACGTTCGGCGAGCGCCGGATGATGCGGATCGGCGGCTGCATCATGGGCGCGTGCATCGCCTCGCTGGCGCTGCGCGCGTCCTGGCCGGTCGACTTCGTGAGCTTCTGTTTTCTCGGCCTCGGCTTCTTCATGTTGCACGGCGTGATCCAGATCTACGCCAGCGAGCTCGCCCCGAAGGCGCGCGCGTCGGCGCTGTCCCTGCATGCGTTCTTCTACTTCCTCGGACAGGCGGCGGGGCCCGCGGTCTACAATCTGGGGTTCACGACCATTGGAACGACGGCGATCCTGGTCCTCGGCGGCGTCTGCCTGGCGCTGACCGGCCTGGCGTGCAGCAATTTCCTGCGGCGCTAGCCGCGGCCGCGATAAGGCGCGACGCCCTGATCCGGCAGCCATAGGCCGGCTGGCGCCTTGCCGGTCTGCCAGAACACGTCGATCGGCATGCCGCCGCGCGGGTACCAATAGCCGCCGATGCGCAGGAACTTCGGCGTCAGGAGCCGCGCCAGCGTCTTGCCGATCGCGACCGTGCAGTCTTCGTGGAACGCTCCGTGATTGCGGAAGCTCGCGAGGTAGAGCTTGAGCGACTTCGATTCGACGAGCCATTGCCGCGGCACGTAGTCGATCACCAGATGCGCGAAGTCGGGCTGGCCGGTGATCGGGCAGAGCGTGGTGAACTCGGGCGCGGTGAAGCGTGCGAGATAGTCGGTATCGCGATGCGGGTTCGGCACGCGGTCGAGCATCGCCCGATCCGGCGAGGCGGGGACCGCCGCCGGCTTCCCGAGCAGACGCGTCTTCGGCTTGCGCATGGCGCGGACTCTTTAGGGCATTTCCGTGCCGCGCGCGAGGGCCGTCACGGCGCCGGCGGCGCGATGCGCGACAGCTCGCCCGAGGTCTGCGTGATATAGAGACGGTTGTTCGGGCCGCGCCCGAAGCTGCTCAGATTGACTGCAGTGATGCCGGTGAAACGCAGGCCGGTCGCCTTCTGCCCGATCGGATGCGGCAGCATGCTGCGGATCTTGCCCTCGCACAGATCACCGTAGAGATAGCGCCCGCTCAAGGCCGGAAGGTCCGGGTCGTGCGAGACGTAGCCGCCGATCACCGCACAGCGGTTGCCGTTGTGATCGTAGGTCAGCATCGGGAAGGTCGGCGGATCGGCGCCGGGCTGGCTGTCGTCGAACACCTCGTCGCCTTCGTATTGCGGCCAGCCGAAATTCGCGCCCTTCGCGCTGCGGTAATTGAGGTAATTGATCTCCTCTTCGGCGCTCTGTCCGACGTCGGCGATCACGATATTGTTGCCCTCGAAGCTGAAACGCCACGGATTGCGGAATCCGTAAGCGTAGATTTCGTGCCGGTTGTGCGTCTTCACGTACGGGTTGCCGGCCGGGATGGTGTAAGGCCGGGCCGGGCCGGCCTTCGGGTTGATGCGCAGGATCTTGCCGAGCAGTTGGGTGAGATCGCGCGCCGGCCAGCCGCGCGGGGTCAGCTCGCCGCCATCACCGACAGAGATGTAGAGATAGCCGTCCGGCCCGAATTGCAGTTGTCCGCCGTTATGGTTGCCGGCGCCGCGGTGAGGGATCGCCAGAAGTTTGCGCCGGCTGGCGGGCGCCGCGCGCTTGCGACTCGCGGCCGAGCGCTGGAACTCGTCGATCTCGACGTCGCCGCTCGGATTAGTGAAGGCGACGTAGAACAGGTGCGAGGTCGCATAGTCCGGCGGGAACGCCATCGACAGCACGCCGCGTTCGCCGCAACAGGAAATCTTCGTGCTCAGGTCGAGAAACGGCGCGGCCTGCGTGACCTCGTTGTCCAGCACGCGGATTTTTCCAGTCTGCTCGACTACGAACAGCAATCTCGGTTCGCCGGGCGCGCCGGTGACATAGACCGGGTTATCGAAAGTATCGATCAGAACCGCCCGGGCGTCCGCAGCTCTGGCGGGCGCCGCGGCGAGCAGGCTCGCAGTCAGCGCAAAAAAGAACCGATATCGTTTCATGGCGTCGCTCCCGGCCAGGATAGTTCTCCATGGCGGCCGACACCGCAAGCGGGCGGCGCGGTCTTTTCGTTCCATAGTCTATCCTGTAGAAGCCCGCCAACAGCATCGGAATCGTCCATGACCGCCATTACAGACATCGTCGCCCGTGAAATTCTCGACAGCCGCGGCAATCCGACCGTCGAGGTCGACGTCATCCTCGAGGATGGCTCGCGCGGCCGTGCCGCAGTTCCCTCGGGGGCGTCGACGGGGGCCCACGAGGCGGTCGAGCTGCGCGACGGCGACAAGGCGCGCTATGGGGGCAAGGGCGTGCTGAAGGCGGTCGCAGCGGTCAATGGCGAGATCTTCGATGCGTTGTGCGGCATGGAGGCCGAGGACCAGGTTCGTCTCGACCGCGTCATGGCCACGCTGGACGGAACGCCGAACAAGGGCCGGCTCGGCGCCAATGCGATCCTCGGCGTGTCGCTCGCGGTCGCGAAAGCCGCTGCCATCTCGGAGAACATGCCGCTTTACCGCTACGTCGGCGGCACGGCTGCGCGCACTTTGCCGGTACCGATGATGAACATCCTCAACGGGGGCGTGCACGCAGACAATCCGATCGACTTCCAGGAATTCATGATCATGCCGGTCGGCGCGCCGAGCTTCTCGGAAGGGCTGCGCATGGGTGTCGAGGTGTTCCAGACACTCAAGAAGGCGCTGCACGATGCCGGCCACAACACCAACGTCGGTGATGAAGGCGGCTTTGCCCCGAATCTGGCCTCCGCGCCGGAGGCGCTCGACTTCATCATGAACGCGATCGAGAAGGCTGGTTATCGCGCCGGCGAACAGGTTGCGATCGCGCTCGATCCGGCGGCGACCGAGTTCTTCAAGAACGGCGTTTACAATTACGAAGGCGAGGGCAGGACACGTACGGCGAATGAGCAGGCGCACTATCTCGCCGAGCTGATCGGCAAATATCCGATCGTCTCGATCGAAGACGGAATGGCGGAAGATGACTTCGAGGGTTGGAAGATTGTCACCGACCTGGTCGGCAAGAGGTGTCAGCTGGTCGGGGATGACCTGTTCGTCACCAACGTCAAGCGCCTCGAGGACGGCATCAAGCGCGGCATCGCCAATTCGATCCTGATCAAGGTCAACCAGATCGGCACGTTGACCGAAACACTGGCCGCCGTGGAGATGGCGCACAAGGCGGGTTACACCGCGGTGATGTCGCACCGGTCCGGCGAGACCGAGGACACCACCATCGCCGATCTCGCGGTCGCCACCAACTGCGGACAGATCAAGACCGGCTCACTGGCCCGGTCCGACCGGGTCGCGAAATACAATCAGCTCCTGCGCATCGAGGAGGAACTCGGCGCCCAGGCCAAATATCCGGGCCGCACGGCGCTGAAAAACGGGCGGTGACCTTCACCCTGACCTGCGCTATAGTGTCGCGGGGTGACTTGATGTCGTTGAATTGGACCTGTCATGGATCAGACCCTCGTTCTGACCAGGACGCAGCGCCGGCATGAGATCGAACGCCTAAGCGACTTTATCGCAAGCTCGGTCGAAGCGGCCCGCGCCGTCGAAAAGCCGTTCTTTCATCTCGAGTTCGACCGGGTCTTTCCGGACGACGTCTACGCGCGCATCCTCGCGCTGATGCCGGACTACGACGACTATCGGCCGATGCACGGCCGCGCGAGGAAAAAGAAGACCGACAAGAAGGCGACGCGCGTCAAGATCGACCTGTTTCCCGAATACATCAGGCATCTGCCTCCGGAGAAAAGGGCGCTGTGGGACGTTGTCGGCCGCGTGCTCTGCTCCGAAAAGGTCAAGCAGGCTTTCATGCGCCGTCTTGCGCCTGGCCTGTCAAAACGCTTCGGCGCAAATTTCGCGCGCACGGGCATGTATCCGATCCCCATCCTGACGCGCGACATTCCCGGCTACCTCATCAAGCCGCACACCGATACGCACTGGAAGGGCATTACCGTCCAGCTTTATCTGCCGGCCGACGAATCGAACATCAATATCGGCACCATTTTTCACGATGTCCTGCCGGATGGCAGCAAGCCGAAGGCGACGCAGATGCGGTTTGCACCCAATAGCGGCTATGCCTTCGCGGTCGGCGACGACACCTGGCACTCTGCAGACCCGGTCGGACCCGACGTGAAGACGCGCGATTCGATTCTTCTGACCTATTTCGTCGACAGCGGACCTTTGCGGATCGTGCGGAACCGCGCCAAGCGGTTCGGTAATTTCCTGCTGAACGAGTTGCGCAGCAAGGCATAGCTGCCGGCATGCGGCATTAAACCGCTTTTTAACGCGACCCGCGGCAGTCTGCCGGCATGGTCACCCGTCGTCGGCGCCGTACGATTCTCACTGCGCTCGCGCTCTATACGCTTGCCGCGCTGTTCATAGGCTATTTCGCCGTCAACGCCTTCACTGGAAACCACGGCCTGCGCGCGCAGCAGGACCTCGCGCAGCAGATGGCGGAGATGAAGGGCGAAGTGGTTCGTCTCAAGGCCGAGCGGCAGGTCTGGGAGCATCGGGTTTCTCTCCTGCGCTCCGACCGCATCGATCCCGACATGCTCGACGAACGTGCCCGGGCAATGCTGGACTACGTGGACCCCCACGACCTCGCGATGCTGCTGCACCCGCGCTAGCGGATGGTCAGATTGCAGGGTCGGGCCTGTGAGCAGCCGTCCAAAGGACGGCGTGTTTTCTCACGCCGTGTCACTGTCCTTCGCGCCTTAAAGCATCGCAGCGTCAAAGGCATGGACGGCTCAAGCAATCTCGGGATGGCCGCCACTCGCGTGAAATTGCGCGGCGGAGCAAATCCTTGCAACGAAATTTCAAACTCTGCTCTGCACAGCGGCTGGCTTCCGCCTTTGATCAATATAAGCTATGGGGAACAAGGTCTTTCAACGCCGCGTTCTCCGCGCAGCCGTTGCCGGCATAAGAGTGCTGAAGAGGTTCCATGGCGTTTGCCCAGCAATCCGTAGCGTCTCCGGCCGGCTCAACCACAGATGCGGCTGTTCCCGAATTTTCCAAAGATCAGGATCTCGCGGCCTATCGCGACATGCTGACCATTCGGCGCTTCGAGGAGAAGGCTGGCCAGATGTACGGCATGGGGCTGATCGGCGGCTTCTGCCACCTCTACATCGGCCAGGAGGCCGTCGTCGTCGGCATGCAGATGACGCTCAAGCCGGGCGATCAAGTGATCACAGGTTATCGTGATCACGGCCACATGCTGGCTTGCGGCATGGACCCCAAGGGGGTGATGGCTGAACTGACCGGACGAAGCCACGGCTATTCGCGCGGCAAGGGCGGCTCGATGCACATGTTTTCTGTCGAGAAGGGGTTTTACGGCGGCCACGGCATCGTGGGCGCGCAGGTGCCGCTCGGCACCGGCCTCGCGTTCGCCAATCGCTATCGAAGCACTGACGGCGTCAGCATCACCTATTTCGGCGACGGCGCCGCCAACCAGGGCCAGGTCTACGAGAGCTTCAACATGGCGGAGCTCTGGAAGCTGCCGGTCGTCTACGTGATCGAGAACAACCGCTATGCGATGGGCACCTCGAGCACGCGCTCATCGGCCGAAACCAATCTGTCGCGCCGAGGGCTGTCATTCAAGATTCCAGGCGAGCAGGTCGATGGCATGGACGTGCGCGCGGTCAAGGCCGCGGGCGAAAAGGCGGTTGCCTGGTGCCGGAGCGGCAACGGGCCCTACATCCTCGAGATGCTGACTTACCGCTATCGCGGCCATTCGATGTCGGATCCGGCGAAGTACCGTACGCGCGAGGAGGTCGAGAAGGTGCGCACCACGCACGATCCGATCGACATGGTACGCCACCGGATTCTCGACAAGAAGTGGCTCAAGGAAGACGAATTGAAAAAAGTCGATGCGCAGGTGCGCGACAGGATCAACGAAGCGGCCGAATTCGCGACGCAGGATCCCGAACCCGACACGTCCGAATTGTTCACTGACGTCTATCGTTGAGCCAGCCGTAAGCAGCTTTCATGCCGACCAATATCCTCATGCCCGCCCTGTCGCCCACGATGGAGAAGGGCAACCTCGCCAAGTGGCTGAAGAAAGAAGGCGATCAGGTTAAGTCCGGCGATGTCATCGCCGAAATCGAGACTGACAAGGCAACGATGGAAGTCGAAGCGGCGGACGAGGGCACGCTGGGCAAGATTCTGGTGCCTGAAGGCACCGCCGACGTCGCCGTCAACACGCCGATTGCCGTCATTCTCGGCGAGGGCGAGGACAAATCGGCGATTAAAGCCGAGGCCAAACCGCCCGAGAAAAAAGTCGAGGCCAAGAAGACTGAAGAACCCGACAAGAAACAGAAGCAGGACGAGTCGGCGTCCGCCGCCAGTGGCGACAAGCTACCCAAATCCCCCGCCAAATCTGCCGCTGAACCGCCGAAGGTCGAGGTGCTGCCCGATCCGGACATTCCGGAAGGCACCGAGATGGTCACCATGACGGTGCGCGAAGCGTTGCGCGACGCGATGGCCGAGGAGATGCGGCGCGACAAGGACGTGTTCGTGATGGGCGAGGAGGTCGCCGAGTACCAGGGCGCCTACAAGGTCACGCAGGGCCTGCTGCAGGAGTTCAGCGACAAGCGCGTGATCGACACCCCAATCACCGAGCACGGCTTCGCCGGCCTCGGCATCGGCGCGGCGCTCGCGGGTCTCAAGCCGATCGTCGAGTTCATGACCTTCAACTTCGCCATGCAGGCGATGGACCAGCTCATCAACTCGGCGGCCAAGACCCTCTATATGTCCGGCGGGCAGATGGGCTGCTCGATCGTGTTCCGCGGCCCGAACGGCGCCGCCGCCCGCGTCGCCGCCCAGCACAGCCAGGACTATTCGTCCTGGTACTCGCACATTCCCGGCCTCAAGGTGATCGCGCCCTACACGGCGGCCGATGCAAAGGGGCTGCTCAAGGCCGCGATCCGCGATCCCAACCCGGTGATCTTCCTCGAGAACGAAATTCTCTACGGCCATTCGTTCCCGGTGCCGAAGCTCGACGACTATGTGCTGCCGATCGGCAAGGCCAAGATCGCGCGCGCCGGCCGTGACGTGACCATCGTGTCGTGGTCGATGGGCATGACCTACGCGCTGAAGGCCGCCGAGGAACTGGCGAAGGACGGCATCGACGCCGAGGTGATCGACCTGCGCACGTTGAGACCGATGGATACCGAGACCATCGTGGCCTCGGTGCGCAAGACCGGCCGCGCCGTCACCGTCGAGGAAGGCTGGCAGCAGTCCGGCGTCGGCGCCGAGATCGCCGCGCGCCTGATGGAGCAGGCGTTCGATTATCTCGACGCGCCGGTCGCGCGCGTGTCGGGCAAGGACGTGCCGATGCCCTACGCCGCCAATCTCGAGAAGCTGGCGCTCCCGTCGGCCGCGGAAGTCGTCGAGGCGGCCAAAGCCGTCTGCTATCGGTAAGGCGCGTCGCTCATGCCCACCAACAACCACATGCCCGCGCTCACACCGACGAGGGAGAAGGGCAACAACGCCAAGGGGCTCAAGAAGGA
>CAZNTY010000502.1:0-1938 GCA_964576085.1 uncultured Undibacter sp.
CGACAACGGTCGCCTGACCGGCGTGGTGTTCGAGAAGGTGGCCGCGACCTACGACGAGAAGGGGCGCCGCAACCTGCTGCCCACCGGCGAGCCTGACCAGCACTTCGAGTGCGACGACGTGCTGGTGGCGATCGGCCAGGAGAATGCCTTCCCGTGGATCGAGAAGGATTCCGGCATCGACTTCGACAAGTGGGGCATGCCTGTCGTCGACGAACGCACCTTCGCCTCGACCAACGGCAAGGTCTTCTTCGGCGGCGACGCGGCCTTCGGGCCGAAGAACATCATCTGGGCGGCGGCGCACGGGCACGAGGCGGCGATCTCGATCCACGCGCTGTGCACCGGCGGCGCGGTCGGCCTGCGGCCGGCGCCCGGCGTCAATATCGTCAGCCAGAAGATGGGCATCCACGAATGGAGCTACGACAACGACGTCTCGGTCGTGTCGCGCTTCAAGGTGCCGCACCGCGAGAAGGCCGAGGCGCTGAAGGACATCATGGCCGAGGTCGAGCTCGGCTTTAACCCTGAATTGGCGTGGAAAGAGGCGCAGCGCTGCCTGAACTGCGACGTGCAGACGGTCTTCACCGACAATCTGTGCATCGAGTGCGACGCCTGCGTCGACATCTGCCCGATGGACTGCATCACCTTCACGGGCAACGGCGACGAGAAGGATCTGCGCGGGCGGCTCAACGCGCCGGCGCTCAACGGCACGCAGGACCTCTATGTCTCGGGCCTGCTGAAGACCAACCGCATCATGGTGAAGGACGAGGACGTGTGCCTGCACTGCGGGCTCTGCGCCGAGCGCTGCCCCACCGGTGCGTGGGACATGCAGAAATTCCTTCTCGAGATGAGTCAAGCGGGTCACGCATGCCACAGCCGATAAGTGCCACCAACGACTTCGTCGTCAAATTCGCCAACGTCAACGGCTCCGGTTCGGCCAGCGCCAACCTGCTGTTCGCCAAGTCGATCACCCGGATGGGCGTGCCGGTCGCCACGCGCAACATCTTCCCTTCGAACATCCAGGGCCTGCCGACCTGGTACGAGGTCCGGGTGTCGGGCAAGGGTTATCGCGGGCGGCGCGGCGGCGTCGATCTGATGGTGCCGATGAACCCGCAGACCTGGGATCAGGACATCGCCGAAATCGAGCCCGGCGGCTATGTGTTCTACGATTCCACCCGGCCGATCCCGCAATCCCGGTTCCGTCCCGACATCAACGTCATCGGCATGCCGCTGACCGAGATCGTCAACAACGCCTACACCGACTCCCGCCAGCGGCAATTGTTCAAGAACATCGTCTATGTCGGCGCGCTGTCGGCGCTGCTCGACATCGACCCGAAGGCGATCGAGGAACGCATCGCCGAGCAGTTCAAGGGCAAGGACAAGCTGATCCAGCCGAATTTCGAAGCGCTGCATATGGGCCGCGACTACGCGCTCACGCATTTGAAATGCCCGCTCGGCATCAAGGTCGAGCGCGCCGACGCGGTCGGCGACAAGATTTTCATCGACGGCAACAACGCGGCGGCGCTGGGTGCGGTCTATGGCGGCGCCACGTTCTGCGCCTGGTATCCGATCACGCCGTCCTCGTCGCTGGCCGAGGCGTTCCAGCGCCATTGCCTGCGCTACCGCGTCGACAAGACGACCGGCAAGCATCGCTTCGCCATCGTCCAGGCCGAGGACGAGCTGGCCTCGATCGGCATGGTGATCGGCGCCGCGTGGAACGGCTCGCGCGCTTTCACCGCCACGTCGGGGCCGGGCATTTCGCTGATGCAGGAGTTTCTCGGCCTCGCCTATTTCGCCGAGATTCCGGCGGTGCTGTTCGACGTGCAGCGCGGCGGTCCCTCGACCGGCATGCCGACGCGCACGCAACAGGCCGATCTGCTGTCCTGCGCCTACGCCAGTCACGGTGATACCAAGCATGTCATGCTGTTTCCGTCGGACCCGAAA
>CAZNTY010000503.1:0-5153 GCA_964576085.1 uncultured Undibacter sp.
GCACAAGGAGCTCGACGCCGACGACGGCGAATTGACCCGCACCATGAAGGTGCGCCGCGGCTTCATCGGCGAGCGCTACGCGCCGCTCGTGCGCGCGCTCTATGACGGCGCGAGCGAGGCGGACGTCGAGACCGAGGTCACCTTCGAGGACGGCCGCAAAGGCACCATCAAGGCGCGCGTCAGGATCGCCGATGCGAAGACCGTGCCGGTGGCGAAGCCGGTGCTGGAGGCCGCGGAATGACCACTCCTTGTCATTCCGGGACGCGCCGAAGGCGCGGACCCGGAATCCAGAAGCGGTTCACGTGGGCGTCTCTGGATTCCGGGTTCGCCGCTTCGCGGCGCCCCGGAATGACGGCCGGGAGCACAAAATGAGGTCTCCCGCCGGCCCCGAGGTCGCCGCCGGCGACGTCCTGCTGTCGGTCGAGAACGTTTCACTCGCTTTCGGCGGCGTGAAGGCGATCAGCGACGTCTCCTTCGACATCCGCAAGGGCGAGATCCGCGCCATCATCGGTCCGAATGGCGCCGGCAAGACCTCGATGCTCAACGTCATCAACGGCTTCTACACGCCGCAGCAGGGCCGCATCACCTTTCGCGGCGAAACCCGCAGCAAGATGCGGCCTTACGAGGCGGCGCGCGGCGGCATCGCCCGCACGTTCCAGAACGTCGCGCTGTTCCGTGGCATGACCGCGCTCGACAACATCATGGCCGGCCGCACGCTGAAGATGCACCGCAATTTCTTCTGGCAGATGCTGCGTTTCGGCCCGGCGCTGGCGGAGGAGGTCGAGCACCGGCGCGTCGTCGAGGAGATCATCGACTTCCTCAAGATCCAGGACATCCGCCGCGTGCCGGTCGGCCGGCTGCCTTACGGCTTACAAAAGCGGGTGGAGCTCGGCCGCGCGCTGGCGATGGAGCCCGATCTCCTGCTGCTCGACGAGCCGATGGCCGGCATGAACATCGAGGAGAAGGAGGACATGTCGCGTTACATCCTCGACGTCAACGATCATTACGGCACCACGATCGCGCTGATCGAGCACGACATGGGCGTGGTGATGGACCTGTCGGACCGCGTGGTGGTGCTCGACCACGGCGTCAAGATCGCCGACGCCACGCCGGCCGAAGTCAAGAACGATCAGGCGGTGATCGACGCCTATCTTGGCGTGGCGCATTGACATGCACATTCTCTACAGCATCTTCGTCGATCCTTTCGTGCAGATGGCGACCGCGCCCGACCTCTTGGTGCAGACGCTATGGGACGGCCTCGTGTCGGGCGTGCTCTATTCGTTGATCGCGCTCGGCTTCGTGCTGATTTTCAAGGCCTCCGGCGTGTTCAACTTCGCGCAAGGCATCATGGTGGTGTTCGCCGCGCTGACGCTGGTCGGCCTGCACGAGCACGGCATTCCCGCCTATGTCGCGCTCGCGCTCACCATCGCGGTGATGTTCGGTCTTGCCGTCGCGGTCGAGCGGCTGATGCTGCGGCCGCTGGTCAACCAGCCGGACATCATCCTGTTCATGGCGACGTTCGGGCTGACCTATTTCCTGATCGGCTTCGGGGAGCTGGTGTTCGGCGGCGATCCCAAGGTGATGATCGCCTCGCAGCTCGGCCTGCCGAAGGGCGCGATCGACATCAAGATGGCCGGCGGCTTCGTCTCGCTGCAGAAGATCGACATTGCCGCCGCGATCATCGCCTCGATCATGGTGGCGGTGCTGGCGGTGTTCTTCCAGAAGACCCGCATCGGCCGCGCCCTGCGCGCGGTCGCCGACAGCCACCGCGCCGCGCTGTCGGTCGGCATTTCGCTCGAGCAGATCTGGGTGATCGTCTGGTTCGCCGCCGGCCTCGTCGCGCTGACCACCGGCATCATGTGGGGCGCGCGGTCGGAGGTGTCGTTCGCGCTCGAGATCATCGCGCTCAAGGCGCTGCCGGTGCTGATCCTCGGCGGCTTCACCTCGATCCCCGGCGCGATCGTCGGCGGCCTCATCATCGGCGTCGGCGAAAAGCTCGGCGAATTCTACTGGGGCCCGCTGGTCGGCAGCGGCATCGAAAGCTGGCTCGCCTACGTGATCGCGCTCATCTTCCTGCTGTTCCGGCCGCAGGGCCTGTTCGGCGAAAAGATCATCGAGCGGATCTGAGTCATGTCGCTGCCGCCGGTCATTCTGTGCTCCGGGTTCGCGCCGGTTGCGCGCGCCCCGCAATGACAAGGTGACGTCATGTTTTATCGCGAGACCGGCCAGTTCAAGACAAGCTACGCCGCCGATCAGGCGGTGTTTCCGATCCTGCAGGACCGCATCGGCCTCGCCGTCATCCTGTTCGTCGCCGCCGTGATCATCCCGCTGTTCGGCTCGTCGTTTGCCATCGAAGTCGTGATGATCCCGTTCTTCGTGTTCTCGCTCGCCGCGATCGGGCTCAACCTGCTCACCGGCTATACCGGCCTGCTGTCGCTCGGCACCGGCGCCTTCATGGGCGTCGGCGCCTATGCCTGCTACAAGCTCACCACCTATTTCCCCGGCGTGAACATCATCGTCTGGATCATCGTCTCGGGATTTTTCGCCGCGGCGGTCGGCGTGATCTTCGGCCTGCCGTCGCTGCGCATCAAGGGGTTCTATCTGGCGGTGGCGACGCTCGCCGCGCAGTTCTTCCTGTCGTGGTGCTTCATCCGCATCCCGTGGTTCTACAACTACAACACCTCGGGCGCGATCGAGGTGCCGACCCGCACGCTGTTCGGCGTCCCCGTCACCGGCGCGACAGCGACCGGCCTCGCGCGCTATTACGTGGCGCTCGTCATCCTGGTCGTGATGACCTGGACCGCCTCCAACCTGGTCCACGGCCGCATCGGCCGGATGTGGATGGCGGTGCGCGACCAGGACCTCGCCGCCGAGCTGATGGGCATCCGGCTGCTGCCGACCAAGCTGCTCGCCTTCGCGGTATCGTCGTTCTACTGCGGCGTCGCGGGTGCGCTGCTGGTGTTCATCTGGTACGGCAGCGCCGAGCCCGCGGTGTTCGACGTGACGCTGAGCTTCTTCATCCTGTTCATGGTCATCATCGGGGGGCTCGGCAGCCTGACCGGCTCGTTCTTCGGCGCCGCCCTGATCTACATCCTGCCGATCGCGCTACGCTATCTGCCGCCTCGTCTCGGCATCGCGATGAAGTCGCAGACCGTCGACCATCTGCAGTTCATGATCATGGGCGCGCTGATCGTGCTGTTCCTGATCGCGGAGCCCGCCGGCCTCGCGAGGCTGTGGCAGATTGGCAAGCAGAAATTGAGGGTGTGGCCTTTCCCGTATTGAAAGGGCAGAATTGGGCCAAGCCCCAAAGGGGTCGCTCGCCATGCCCGGCGGGCGTCGAGAACAGGCGGCGACAGCCGCCGGAAAGACAAGGGAGGAAGAAATGCGATTTCATCGCTTGATGCTCGGCACGGCCGTCGCGCTGGCGGCCGGGCTTTCGTTCGCGCCGCCGCCGGCGCAGGCGGCCGACGGCATCTACGTGCCGTTATTCTCGTACCGCACCGGACCGTTCGCCGGCTCCGGCACGCCGATCGTCAACGGCATGGCCGATTACCTCAACATGCTCAACGAGCGCGACGGCGGCATCGGCGGCGTCAAGCTGATCGTCGAGGAGTGCGAAACCGGCTACGACACCAAGAAGGGCCTCGAGTGCTACGAGCAGGTCAAGTCGAAGAATCCGGTGGTGATGAATCCCTACTCCACCGGCATCACGCTGCCGCTGATCCCGAAGGCGGCGATCGACAAGATCCCGATCCTGTCGATGGCCTACGGCCTGTCGGCTTCGGCCGACGGCAACACCTTCCCGTGGATCTTCAACCCGCCGGCCACCTACTGGGATGGCGCGTCGATGTTCGTGCGCTATGCCGGCATGCAGGAAGGCGGGCTCGAGAAGCTCAAGGGCAAGACCCTCGGCCTCGTCTATCTCGACGCGCCCTACGGCAAGGAGCCGATCCCGCTGCTCGAGGCGCTGGCCAAGGACTACGGCTTCACGCTGAAGCTCTATCCAGTGCCGGCGGCCGAGATGCAGAACCAGTCGTCGCAGTGGCTCAACGTCCGCCGCGACCGTCCGAGCTGGATCTACCTGCAGGGCTTCGGCGCGATGAACCCGACGGCGGTGAAGGAAGCCGCCAAGATCAACTATCCGATGGATCACCTGGTCGGTAACTGGTGGGCCGGCGGCGACGACGACGCGCGTCCGGCCGGCGACGGCGCCAAGGGCTATCTGTCGCTCGACTTCAACCAGGTCGGCACCAACTTCCCGGTCATCCAGGACATCAACAAGCACGTCGTCGACAAGGGTAAGAGCCAGACGCCGAAGGACAAGGTCGGCGAGAACCTCTACAACCGCGGCGTCCTGAACTCGATGATCATCGCCGAGGCCATCCGCAACGCGCAGAAGATCACCGGCAAGAAGGTGATCGACGGCGCCGACATGCGGCGCGGCCTCGAGACCCTCACCATCAGCGAAGCTCGGCTGAAGGAGATGGGCGCCGACGGCTTCGCCGCACCGATGAAGGTCACCTGCGCCGACCACAACGGCCACAACGCCGCCTACATGGCGAAGTGGGACGGCAAGAAGTGGACCAAGGGCTCCGACTGGATCCAGCCGATCAACGACAAGGTCGAGCCGCTGATCCAGGCGGCGGCCAAGGAGTACGCGAGCGCCAACGCCGGCTGGCCGAAGCGCACCGAGCCCTGCGACGCGAAGTAGTCGCGAGGCTTTGACGATGACCCCTCGTCCTGAGGAGCGCCGTCAGGCGCGTCTCGAAGGACGAGGGGTGGAATGCACGCCCTCATCCTTCGAGACGGCGCTTGCGCGCCTCCTCAGGATGAGGGCTCTTCAACGGATCGTGCAATGACAGCCGCCGCCCAAGAGCAGTCCGCCCCCGACCGCATCCTGCGCGTCAACAACATCGAGGTGATCTACGATCACGTCATCCTGGTGTTGAAGGGCGTGTCGCTGGACGTGCCGAAGAGCGGTGTTGTCGCGCTGCTCCGCGCCAACGGCGCCGGCAAGACGACGACCTTGAAGGCGATCTCCAACCTGCAGCATTCCGAACGTGGCGACGTGACCAAAGGCTCGATCCTGTACGACGGCCAGGAGGTGCAGGACCACTCGCCGAACGAGCTCGTGCGCCGCGGCTGCATCCAGG
>CAZNTY010000504.1:0-1596 GCA_964576085.1 uncultured Undibacter sp.
CGGGATGTTCTTGAACAATTTTAGGTAGATGTTCTTATCCGAGATGCCGGGCGGCATGTGATGGCGAGATCGCTCAACATATTTTTCGGCGTTGGACCGGCTGCACCGCTTTTCGCGCATCACCTCTTCCACGCGCGTTTCGAACGGCTTCAACTTGAACATGATGAAGAGCCGCTGGAAGATCGGAACGTCGAACTCTTCCTTGCGCAGAAATTTCCGGACGTTGCGGCGCTCGTATTTCTGGTTGGAAGCGCCGCGGTAGTAGATCACGATGCGCTCGAAGGCCTTCATGTCGACGCTCAGGTCGAGTCCGTAATGGCTGTCGCGCGTCAGGATCATCTCGACATCGGTCGGATCGATCCGTTCGTAATTGGCGCGCTGCAGGAGGCTTTCCACGCCTTCGAAGACACGGTGCTTTAAAATCTCGCGATCTTCACTGGAGAAGCTACGCGTCATCAGCAAGTCGCTGTCGGGGGAAAATGATTCGTAAGTCTGCTCAAGATCAAGCAGCAGCGCGAAGTACTGCTGCTGGCGCCAGTAATCGAGATAACGGAAGAAGCGGCGCGCCTCGGCTGCTTGGCCCGCGGGCCAGAGGTAGGGCTTTGTCAGGCGGTCGAGCAGAGCAAATCGAGTGACCGGGATAAATCGCTCGCGCTTGCGCGTCTCATCCGGGGCCAGAACATCACTGATCGGACGTGATGATGTCTCGCCTTCACGGACGGGTGCGGGTTTGGCATCAAGGTCCGTCAGGTCATAGAGACGCTGAAAGAACCCCTGTTTCTGGTACAGGCGGCCATTGGCAATATCTGCCGACATCAACGCAACTCCCCGTCGTGTTCCAGTTTCCGGACCCCATCCGCCCCCGCGCCGAATCCCACGTCTTTAGCGATACAGCGAAGAGCTTGTCGAGCAGTCGCAAACCTTCAGCGCGCAATGATGACCGATGGACACTTTGGCGGGGCCATTTCGCAGCACGGCCGATGCCGCCAGTCCGTTAAATATCACTAGAGCACAAGCTCGCATTGTAGAAAATCAGTTTATAACTTTTTGAATTGTCACAGTGTTGCCGATGTTAAGCTAGGATCGTAGCTAAGTGTGCTGCGGGGCGTTTTTGGGGGCCGTGCGCGATGGGGGCGTTACGAGCGCTAGTTCTAACGATTTCAACCTTTGTGCTGGCGGCGGAATTTCCCGCGAACGCTGACGAACTCGTCATGCCATTTGCATGCATCGTCGATCGGGGCGCACCGCGCCTCGCGCCTGCCAGCGCCACCACATATCAGATCCTGGGCGTCCGTGAAGACATGCCGTTCTCGGCCTGCGGCTCCTCACCAGCCGGTAGCTGCGAAACGATGATGGTTCATAAATTCACCATCGAATGCGGCGGACAGAAGGTGGCTTGGGCTGAGGTCGCGGCCGCGGGGGGCGCTGTCGGTGTCGAGCTCCCAGCACATTTGCCAGTTGGATTTGCTCCTGTCAGCCGCTTCAAGGGGCGTTTTGTTTTGCCCGGTTTCGGGCACGCGACGCACCTCCCGAAAGTCGAGACGCAAACGCTGTCCGCCGATAGCGTGATCGAAACGAGTTCTACCTCTCCCCGCG
>CAZNTY010000505.1:0-4619 GCA_964576085.1 uncultured Undibacter sp.
TCGCGGCCGGAACGGTGCCCGCCGCGGTCATCATCATCGGGAAAGCGCGGCCGAAGGCCTCGGCGGCCTCGATCACCGCACGGTAGCCGGCAAGGTTGGCCTGCGACGACAGCACGTCCATCGACTGTGCCCGGGTGATGCGCGGCATCAGCTCCATTGCGAAGGCCGTGACGCCAGCCGCGGCCATCTCCTTCAGCGCGGCCTCGTTGCCGTAAGGATCCATGATGGCGACGACCAGCGCACCCTTCCTGTAGCCGGCAAGCTCGGCCATGGCCGGCCGGCGAACCTTGAGAACGATGTCGGCATCCTTCGCCGCGCCGGCGGCGACAGTCGCGCCGGCCGCCTGATAGTCGGAATCGAGGATGCCGGACTTGACGCCGGCACCCGGCTCGACCGCGACCTCGGCGCCCAGCGCCTTCATCCGTTTGACGGTATCAGGGGTCCCGGCGACCCGCGGCTCGCCCGGATCGGTCTCGGCAGCGATCGCGATTTTCATGGAGCAGGCCGCGGCGCGGTGTCAGGTGAGGAAATAGGCCATTAAAATCAGGATGATAACGACGGTAATCACGCCCCATTTGACGAGCGCGAGGAAGCCTTCATAAGTCGCCTCGTGCGCCTGATAGTCGTTGCCGGGAGCGGTGGCGTATTCGACGGTGCCGTGGTCGGCCATTCATTCCTCCACACAGGGCGCGTTCTATGCGAGCTTGGGTAGCTCAAATGCCTGCGCCGGGCAACGCCTTCTCACTCCACATCAACACCCGAGCGGATACAAGAACGACATGAAATTGCTGCCCTTTTTTCATCGCAAGAAGCCGTTCGAGCGCGAGGCCAACGAGCTCTATCGCGAAAAGCTCGGCAGGCTGCGGGTCGACCATGGCGAAGGCTTCGACCTCGTGCGCTTCGACGGCGACTACGAGACCTATCGCACGGTCCAGACCATCGCCAACAAGGCGAAGCTAGACTGGCGTTCGGTGGCGCCCGAGGACATTGCTTTCCTGTGCCGGACGCTGACGGCCGCCGGCGTCACGCCACACGCCGTGCTCTGCCACGGTACTCGCAATGCCGCGGAGCAGACTTATTTTCACGCGCAATGGCCCGACGCGCACATCATTGGCACCGAGATATCGGAAACCGCATCGCAGTTCCCGATGACGATCCAGTGGGACTTCCACGAGGTGAAGCCGGAATGGCGCGGCGCATTCGACGTCGTGTTCTCGAACTCATGGGACCACACCTACGACCCGCACAAGCTGTTCCCGGCCTGGCTGTCGTGCGTGGCGCCAAACGGCGCGCTGGTGCTGGAGTGGTCGAAGGTGCACGAGCAGACCACCGCGGACGCCGTCGATCCGTTCCGCGCCAGCCTCGACGGCCTGCTCGGGATTGTGGACCGGCACCGGCGGACGTCCGACTTCGCCGTTCCCACCGTTGTCACCCAGCCGGATAACGCGCGCGGCAAATGCTACGTGATCGTGCGCCGGGCGGCGCGCTGAGCGGCGCTAGCTGCTCTCAGCGAGTCCGGCTTTCTTCAGCGCGCGGCGCTGCCGATCCGAAACCTTGGCGACCGAGAAATCCTCGATCGCTTCGTTGAACAGCCGGTGGAAGTTCAGCTCCGCGGCAAGATGCAGAAACACCGCGCCGAGACCGACCGCAGCGCGGTCCATGAACACGAACTCGCGCGGCACCGTGACTGGCCCCCTCGCCTTCAGTGCCTGATGGACCTGGAAGGCTTCGCGCCGGCCGTATTGCGACGGCTTGATGCCGTCGGCAATGGTGCGGGTGCGGTCGTCGAGCATCGGGCCATAGATGAAGCGCGCCCAGATGTTGAGCGTGTCGATCAGATCGCGGTTGAGCTTCTTGAAGCCCCAGGTCTCGTAGGCCTGCACGATCAGGTCGTCGTCGCCGCGCTGCAGGCCGCGGTAGAGATCGACCACGCCGCCGACGAATGTCGGCGGGAAAATACGGATGCAGCCGTAGTCGAGCAGGTTGATGCCCGCGGGCGCTCCGCCGTCGTTGAAGACCGTGTAATTGCCAAGGTGCGGGTCGCCGTGGATTACGCCATATTGGCAGAACGGCAGCCACCAGGCGTTGAACATCGCGGTGGCGAGCCGGTTGCGCACGGCGAGGCTGTCGTTCTTGAAGGCGAGCAGCCGGCGTCCGTCGAGCCAGTCGAGCGTCAGCAAACGCCCGGTCGATAAGGCCGGCCACACCTGCGGAACCCGGATGTCGTTGTGGCTACCAAGCATCGCACGATAGAGCGCGACGTGCTTGGCCTCGCGCAGGTAGTCGAGCTCCTCACGCAGCCGGGCGCCGATCTCCTTGGCGATCTCGGTGGTATCGATCGCGGTGTCGAAGCGGCGGCGGATCGCGAACAGGACTTTGAGCTGCCGCAAATCGGCCTCGACCGCCGACTGCATGTCCGGGTACTGCAGCTTGCACGCCAGGGCGGAGCCGTCGAGCGTCTGCGCGCGATGCACCTGGCCCAGCGAGGCCGCGGCGGCAGGGTGGTGCTCGAAGCTCTTGAACTTCCGCCGCCAGTCGGGACCGAGCTCCGCGCTCATGCGGCGCTTGACGAAGGCCCAGCCCATCGGCGGCGCCTCGCTCTGCAGCTTCATCAGCTCGGCGGCGTATTCCGGCGGCAGGGCGTCCGGGATGGTGGCGAGCAGCTGCGCCACCTTCATGATCGGGCCTTTCAGCCCGCCGAGCGCGGCCGCCAGCTCGAGCGCATTGCCGGCGCGGTCGAGCGGGAGGCCGAACAGCCGCGCGCCCGCCACACGCGCCGCCACACCGCCGACATTGGCGCCGACGCGCGCATAGCGCCGCGCGCGGGCGGTGAGACGATTGCGTTCGCGGTCGGTCATGCCTGTCGTCGGCCTGGCAGACAAATAGGCATGTCAGGGCGCAATGCTAGGCGCATCGAGCGGAACGCAGTTATCCGCGATCCATTGCGCAAGCAGTTCCTCTGTAATCTCACCGGCGGCAAGACTAAGAATCATCGCAGTTGCTGCCTCTTGCGGTGCACCGAGGTCCAGGCCGTTCAATCCAAGAAAGACGATCATCGATGCAAGCGCTGTCCGCTTGTTCCCATCAATGAACGGATGATTGCGCGCGATCCCGAAACCGTAAGCTGCTGCAAGGGCCGCGATCGACGTTTCACCATAGCCGAACTTGTTGAGCGGGCGCGCAAGCGCCGATTCGAGGAGACCGCGATCGCGGATTCCATCGGCGCCACCGAACAGCGCCAGCTGCTCGGCATGAAAATCAAGAACGAGATCGATGTCGAGCCATTCAGGCCCTTTGCTCATTTCGCGAGTGCTTTGTAAGTGTCGGCGTATTTGCGAAAGGAGCGTCGGGCCAACTCCATCGCCCTTGCATGCTTCGGATCATAGGGCGTGAGCTTGATGCCGCGCTCCGGCTGCTCGATGACGTGAAGTTGGTCGCCTTCCTTGAGCCTCAACCGCGCCAGCAGTTCCTTTGACAAAATAAGGCCGAGCGAATTGCCAATCTTGCGGATTTGCAGGACCGCAGTTTCGATTTCACTCTTATGGGGTTTCTGGTTCATGGCCACGCTCCGATGTTGTACAAAATGTATAACATCGAAGATAAGACTGTTCAACATTTGTTTTACTGTGTGAGATCGTGCGATCCGCGCTTTGCCGCACGTTAGCGCCTATTCCAACCCCTCCAGGTCGTCGATCAGGCGGGCGATGACGCCGAGGCCACCCTGCCAGAACGCGGGGTCGCGGGCATCGAGGCCGAACGGCGCCAGCAACTCGGCATGGTGCTTGGTGCCGCCGGCCGACAGCATCTCGAGATAGCGTTCGGCAAAGCCGGCGGATGACCGCTCGTAGACCGCGTAGAGCGAATTCACCAGGCAATCGCCGAAGGCATAGGCGTAGACGTAGAACGGCGAATGGATGAAATGCGGGATGTAGCACCAGAACGTCTCGTAGCCGGGCTTCAGCTCGATCGCCGGACCGAGACTTTCAGCCTGCACCGACATCCATAGCTCGTTGAGCTTGTCCGCCGTCAGTTCGCCGTTGCGCCGCTCGGTGTGGACCTTGCGCTCGAACGTATAGAACGCGATCTGCCGCACCACCGTATTGATCATGTCCTCGACCTTGGCGGCAAGCATCGCCTTGCGCTGCTTCTTCTCCGTCGTGTCCGCCAGGAGCTTGCGGAAGGTCAGCATCTCCCCGAACACGCTCGCGGTCTCGGCGAGCGTCAGCGGTGTCGGCGCCATCAGCGCGCCGTTCGGCGCGGACAGCACCTGGTGCACACCGTGACCCAATTCATGCGCAAGCGTCATCACGTCGCGCGGCTTGCCCTGATAATTGAGCAGCACGTAAGGGTGGGCCGAGGGCACGGTCGGATGCGCGAAGGCGCCGGGCTGCTTGCCCGGCCGCACCGGCGCGTCGATCCAGCGATTCTGGAAAAAGCGGTCCGCGACCTCCGCCATCTTCGGCGAGAACGCGCCGTAGGATTCGAGCACCGTGCCGCGAGCGTCCGCCCACGGGATGGTGCGTTGCGCGACCTTGGGCAGCGGGGCGTTACGATCCCAGTGCGGCAGCTTCTTCTTGCCGAACCAGCGGGCCTTGAGCCGGTAATAACGATGCGACAGC
>CAZNTY010000506.1:0-1852 GCA_964576085.1 uncultured Undibacter sp.
TTTCCTAGGCCGAAATTCCTGCTCCAAGCCTGCAATGTGCGGGGCCCCGGCGCCCTGGTTAATCGCGTGCCTTCGTCAGCAGGCGATTGACGTGGCCCATCTTGCGGCCGGGGCGGATGTCCTTCTTGCCATAGTGATGGAAGAACGCGCCGGGCTCGGCGGCAATGTCCGGCCATGTGAGAATGTCGTTGCCGATGAGGTTGATCATCTCGGCGCCGGTTGTCTTGAGTTCCGTCGAGCCGAGCGGCCAGCCTGCAACGGCGCGAATATGCTGCTCGAATTGCGAGGTCATGGCGCCGTCGATCGTCCAATGCCCGGAATTGTGCACACGCGGCGCCATCTCGTTCACGAAGAGGCGATCACGATCGTTGTCGGAAACGACGAAGAACTCGATCGCAAAAACGCCGATGTAGTCGAGCCGCTCTGCAATGCTGCGCGCCGTCGCCATCGCTTCGTCCGCAACATCCGGAGCAATGCGCGCCGGAGCGACCGAGCGATGCAGGATGTGGTTGCGATGCTCGTTTTCGGTGACGTTGAAGGCGGCAAACGTTCCATCAGCAGCGCGCGCAGCGATAATGGAAACTTCAGCGCGGAAGTTGACGAAGGATTCCAGGATCGACGGCGCGTCGCGCATCGCAGCCCACGCGGTTGCCGCATCCTTGCGATCGAGAATTTTTGCCTGGCCTTTGCCGTCATACCCGAAGCGGCGCGTCTTCAGAACCGATGGAACGGCAAAACCGCCGCTAAGCGCGTTTTCGAGCGCGCCGAGATTGTCGACGGCCACGAACTCGGCGGTCATCGCGCCAAGTTCGCGCGCCAGCGTTTTTTCGTTGAGCCGGTCCTGCGCGCAGGCAAGCGCTTTCGCGCCGGGGCGAACCGCAATGTGTCGCGACAGAAACTCGACGGTGCCGACCGGAATGTTCTCGAATTCGTACGTTGCGACATCGACGGCTTTCGCAAAAGCCGCAAGCTGCGCTTCGTCCTCATAAGCAGCGATCGTATGCGCCGCCGCGACCTCGAACGCCGGGCTATCGGCCTCGGGCGCATAGATGTGCGATCTGAATCCGAGCCGCGCCGCCGCCATTGCCAGCATGCGGCCGAGCTGTCCGCCGCCAAGGATTCCGATGGTCGAGCCGGGGAGAAGTGCAGTCATTGCGTTCCGTGTCATCCTTGCGTCGGCGTCTCTGCGACTTCCGACGTGTGCCGGCGGCGCCAGTCCTCGAGCCGTCCGGCGAGTGCATTGTCCGCCAGCGCTAAAATCTGGGCCGCGAGCAGCCCGGCATTCTTCGCACCCGCTTCACCGATAGCGAGCGTTCCGACCGGCACTCCGGCCGGCATCTGCACGATCGAATAAAGGCTATCCTGACCCTTGAGCGCTTTACTCTCGACCGGCACACCGAGAACGGGAAGCGCCGTCATGGACGCGGTCATACCCGGCAGATGCGCCGCGCCGCCCGCACCCGCGATGATGACTTTGAGACCGGCCGCTTTTGCGCCCTTCGCGAAGGAATAAAGCCGCTCCGGTGTCCGATGCGCCGAGACGATCTTCGTTTCGAAGGCGACGCCAAGCTCGGTCAGAATGTCGGCAGCGTGCTTCATGGTCGGCCAATCCGACTGGCTGCCCATGATGATGCCGACAAGCGGCTTGGCTTTGCTCATAGGTCCCGGCTCATGACGGTAAGATCTTGATCTGCGCCAGCAGCGATTCTCGCTACTTTACGCATCTGAAGTAGCGAAAACCGCAACTAAGGGAAAGCGCGTCGGTATAGGAGCAAGGCCCTGTTTACAAGGGTTTGCTGCGGCAACTTGCCGGATATCAACCATCGGTGGCCGGTAAAGTGACTTCGCCGGT
>CAZNTY010000507.1:0-1758 GCA_964576085.1 uncultured Undibacter sp.
GCCTTCACGAGGCCGGGCATCGGACACAGCAGATATTTTGACATATCGGCCGCGACCTTCACCGGCATCAGAGCCGCAAGCTCCGCCTCTCGGGTCGTGTAGACGTAGGTCGGGGCCTGCATCCCGCGATAGGAAAGCAACATGCCATTCGCGATCGGCCTCACCTGAACGGCGACGTCGGCGCCTTCCACGGTGCCGCGCCACACCGGCTCGCCCGGCCACCAGTCAGAGGTGATCTCCAGCGTCTTCGTCGGCTGACCGGCATCGTTCAAGATCGAGATATAATAAGGCCCAGGGATGACGCCCATCGCCTCAAGCTCGACAGTCGCCTCTCCGACCTTGACGATCCGGCGCTTTGCAAAGCTGATCGAGCGATCGGCCATCTGGTGCGTGATGCCACGGCGGCGTGCATTGCCCAGGTGATCGATGGTGCCTGCGACTGCGGCGAGCGTGATCAAGTCAGCGCCTTCCGGCGCGCGCGGCTGAAAGCCTTCGGGAAACTCTTCTTTGATGAAGCCCGTCGAGAGCTTGCCCGAGCGCCAGCGCGGGTGCTGCATCACGGCGGCCAGGAACGGCATGTTGTGCTGAATGCCATCGATATAAAACGCGTCGAGCGCCGCTGCCTGGGCCTCGATCGCGGCGGCCCGAGTCGGCGCATGCGTCACGAGCTTGGCGATCATCGGGTCATAGAACATCGAGATTTCGCCGCCTTCGAAGACGCCGGTGTCGTTACGAACCGTCACGCCGTCTTTCTTGCCCTCTGCCGGGGGGCGATATTTCACGAGACGGCCGATTGACGGCAGGAAGTTGCGGAACGGATCTTCGGCGTAGACGCGGCTCTCGACGGCCCAGCCCTTCAAGGTGATGTCGGACTGCTTGAACGGCAGCTTTTCGCCGGCCGCGACCCGGATCATTTGCTCGACGAGGTCGATGCCCGTGACAAGCTCGGTCACCGGATGCTCGACCTGCAGACGGGTGTTCATTTCGAGGAAGTAGAACGAACGATCCTGACCGGCGACGAACTCGACCGTGCCGGCGCTGTCGTAGCCGACTGCCTTCGAGAGCGCGACGGCCTGCTCGCCCATGGCCTTGCGGGTCTTTTCGTCGAGCAGCGGCGACGGCGCCTCTTCGAGCACCTTCTGATTGCGGCGCTGGATCGAGCATTCACGTTCGCCGAGATAGACGACGTTGCCGTGTTTATCGCCCAGCACCTGGATTTCGATGTGGCGGGGATTCTCGATGAACTTCTCGATGAAGCAGCGGTCGTCGCCAAACGATGATTTCGCCTCGGAACGCGCGAGCTGGAACCCCTCTTCGGCTTCCTTGGCGTTGTAAGCGATCCGCATGCCCTTGCCGCCGCCGCCGGCCGAGGCCTTGATCATGACGGGGTAGCCAATTTCGTTTGCGATTTTGACCGCCTGCTTGGCGTCGCCGATTTCGCCGAGGTAACCCGGAACGGTCGAAACCTTGGCCGCGGCGGCTGCCTTCTTGCTTTCGATCTTGTCGCCCATCGCAGCGAGCGCCCTGGCGTTCGGGCCGATGAAGACGATGCCGTTCTTCTGAAGCGCAAGCGGAAACGCCTCGCGCTCGGACAGAAAGCCGTAACCGGGGTGGACGGCCTCGGCGCCGGTCGATTTGCAGGCCTCAATGATCTTGTCCATCAGCAGGTAGGACTGCGCCGCCGGCGCGGGGCCGATATGGACCGCCTCGTCCGCCATGTCGACGTGGAGCGCATCGCGATCGGCGTCCGAATAAACC
>CAZNTY010000508.1:0-10379 GCA_964576085.1 uncultured Undibacter sp.
GGCGCTTGTCATCAAGCGGTTCAACTCGCGCGGCCGCGGCCGCATGGCGCGCATCTTGAAGCCGTTCGCCAACCTGACGATCGTCGTGCGCGAAGACGCGCAAGCCAGCGCCTGAGGTAGGAGAAGTCGATGGGTCAGAAAGTCAATCCGGTCGGGCTGCGCGTCGGCATCAACCGCACCTGGGATTCGCGCTGGTATTCCGGCAAGGGCCAATACGGATCGTTGCTGCATGAGGACATCAAGATTCGCGAAGCGCTGATGAAGGAGCTCAAGCAGGCCGCGGTGTCGAAAATCATCATCGAGCGTCCGCACAAGAAGTGCCGCGTCACCATCCATTCCGCGCGTCCCGGCGTCGTCATCGGCAAGAAGGGCGCCGATATCGAGAAGCTGCGCAGGATGGTCGCCAAGATGACCAACAGCGACGTGGTCATCAATATCGTCGAAATCCGCAAGCCGGAGCTCGATGCCCAGCTCGTCGCCGAGTCGATTGCGCAGCAGCTCGAGCGTCGCGTCGCGTTCCGTCGCGCCATGAAGCGCGCCGTGCAGTCGGCGATGCGGCTCGGGGCCGAGGGCATCCGTATCAACTGCTCCGGTCGCCTGGGTGGCGCCGAGATCGCGCGCATGGAGTGGTACCGCGAGGGCCGCGTGCCGCTGCACACATTGCGCGCCGACGTCGACTACGGCGTCGCCACCGCGTTCACCACTTACGGCACCTGCGGCGTCAAGGTGTGGATCTTCAAGGGCGAGATCCTGGAGCACGATCCGATGGCGCAGGACAGGAAACTGGCGGACGGCGAAGCCGGGCGCCCGCGCCGCGAAACTGCGGCGGCATAGGACGAGTGAGCTGACCGATGCTGCAACCGACCCGCACCAAGTTCCGCAAGGCCTTCAAGGGCCGCATTCACGGCGTCGCCACGTCGGGCCAGACCCTGGCGTTCGGCGAATATGGCCTCAAGGCGCTGGAGCCGGAGCGCGTCAACGCGCGCCAGATCGAGGCGGCGCGCCGCGCGCTCACGCGCTTCATGAAGCGCGCCGGCCGCGTCTGGATCCGGGTGTTCCCGGACGTGCCGGTGTCGAAGAAGCCGATCGAAGTGCGCATGGGCAAGGGCAAGGGCAATCCGGAAGTCTGGGTGGTCCGCATCAAGCCCGGCCGCATCCTGTTCGAGGTCGACGGCATCCCGCAGGCGGTCGCCCGCGAGGCGCTGGCGCTCGCCGCTGCCAAGCTGCCGGTCAAAACCCGTTTCGTCGCCCGTATTGCCGAGTAACGCCCATGAAAGCTGCCGACATCAGAGCGATGACGCCCGATCAGATGGACGACGAGATTCTCAAGCTCAAGAAAGAGAGCTTCAATCTGCGTTTCCAGCGCGCGACCGGGCAGCTCGAGAACACGGCGCGGGTGCGCGTGGTCCGCCGCGATATCGCGCGGCTCAAGACCATTGCCGCGCAGAAGCGCGCCGGCGCGGAGCCGCAGGCTGCTGCGAAATCCAAACCGAAAGCGGCCGCCAAGCCGAAGGCGGCGAAGTCGAAAAGCAAGGAATAGCGGATGCCGAAGCGGACATTGCAGGGCGTCGTGGTCAGCGACAAGCAGGACAAGACCGTGGTCGTGCGCGTCGACCGGCGTTTTACGCACCCGGAGATGAAGAAGACCATCCGGCGCTCAAAGAAGTATCACGCGCATGACGAGAAGAACGAGTTCACGGTCGGCGACCAGGTATGGATCGAGGAGCGGCGGCCGATCTCCAGGCTCAAGCGCTGGGAAGTCATCCGCGGCGAGAAGAAAGCGACCGCGCAGTAATCGCTGCGCCACGAAGTAGCGAAGTCTAAGAGAGCGGCACCATGATTCAGATGCAAACCAACCTTGATGTGGCGGATAATTCCGGCGCGCGCCGCGTCATGTGCATCATGGTGCTGGGCGGCTCCAAGCGCAAATACGCCACCATCGGCGACATCATCGTCGTCTCGGTGAAAGAGGCGATTCCGCGCGGCCGCGTGAAGAAAGGCGACGTGATGCGCGCCGTGGTGGTGCGCATTTCCAAGGACATCAAACGGCCGGACGGCTCGGTGATCCGTTTCGACCGCAACGCCGCGGTGCTGATCACGCCGCAGCTCGAGCCGGTCGGCACCCGCATCTTCGGGCCGGTGCCGCGCGAACTGCGCGCCAAGAACCACATGAAGATCATTTCGCTCGCCCCGGAGGTGCTGTGATGGCCGCGAAAATTCGCAAGGGCGACAAGGTTGTCGTGCTGGCCGGCCGCGACAAGGGCCGCGCTGGCGAGGTGCTCGAGGTGCGTCCCGCCGAAGGCCGCGCGCTGGTGCGCGGCATCAGCATGGTCAAGCGCCATCAGCGCCAGACCGCGCAGCAGGAGGGCGGTATCATTTCCAAGGAAGGCACCATTCATCTATCCAACCTGGCGCTCGCCGATCCGAAGGACGGCAAGCCGACCCGGGTCGGATTCAAGTTCGTGGGCGAGGGCGATGCGCGCCGCAAGGTGCGCGTGTCCAAGCGCACGGGAGTCGAGATCGATGGCTGATACCGAACAGACCTTAAAAGCCGCGGCTGCGGCCAAGGCCGAGAAAAAAGCCGCTGCCGGCAAGGCGGCCGCGGCGAAGGCTGCCGCGCCAAAGGAGAAGAAACCGCGCGAGCGCTCGGACTATGTCGCGCGCCTGAAGACGCGCTACGAGCAGGAGATCCGGGCGAAGCTCACGAAGGAGCGCGGCTACACCAACCCGTTCCAGGTGCCCAAGATCACCAAGGTCGTGCTCAACATGGGCATCGGCGAGGGTGTGGCCGACCGCAAGAAGGTCGACAATGCGGCCGCCGACCTGTCGATGATCGCCGGGCAGAAGGCCGTCATCACCCGCTCGCGCAAGTCGATCGCGACCTACAAGCTGCGCGACGGCCAGCCGATCGGCTGCAAGGTCACGTTGCGCAAGGGCCGGATGTACGACTTCCTCGATCGGCTGGTGAACATCGCGCTGCCGCGCGTGCGCGACTTCCGCGGCCTCAATCCGAAGAGCTTCGACGGCCGGGGCAACTACAGCCTTGGCATCAAGGAGCACATCATTTTCCCGGAGATCGATTTCGACAAGGTCACCGACGTGTGGGGCCTCGACATCACCGTTTGCACCAGCGCAAGGACCGACGACGAGGCCCGCGCGCTGCTAAGCGAGTTCAACTTCCCGTTCCGGCAGTGAACGGACAGACAGTCCGTTCAGACGCGGAACCGTCAGGAGCACTAGATGGCTAAGAAGAGTTCAGTCGAGAAGAACAACAGACGGCGCAAGCTGGCGAAGCAGTACGCCAGCCGGCGCGCGAAGCTCAAGGCGATCGTGCAGGACAAGAAGCTGCCGGTCGAGGAGCGTTTCGCAGCGACCCTCAAGCTCGCGACGCTGCCGCGCAATTCTTCCAGGACCCGCATCCGCAACCGTTGCGAGCTGACCGGACGTCCGCGTGCCTATTACGGCAAGGTCAAGATGAGCCGGATTGCGCTGCGCGAACTCGGCAATAAGGGCCTGATCCCCGGCCTCGTGAAATCGAGCTGGTGAGGAGGGTCGCATGGCTGTGAACGATCCGATCGGCGACATGATTGCCCGCATCCGCAACGCGCAGATGCGCAGCAAGTCCAAGGTGTCGATGCCCGGCTCGAAGCAACGCGAGCGCGTGCTCGAAGTGCTCAAGAGCGAGGGATACATCCGCGGCTATGCCTCGGTGGCGCACGCCTCGGGCCGCAACGAGCTCGAGATCGAGCTCAAGTATTTCGATGGCACGCCGGTGATCCGCGAGATCGAGCGGGTGTCGAAGCCGGGACGCCGGGTTTATGCGTCAGTGAAGAACCTGCCGCGCGTCAACAACGGACTCGGCGTTGCAATCCTGTCGACCCCCAAGGGCGTCATGGCCGACCACGACGCCCGCGACGCCAATGTCGGCGGCGAAATCATTTGCACGGTGTTCTGATGTCACGCATCGGCAAGAAAGCGGTTGCGGTGCCGCAGGGTGTCACCGCCAATGTCGAAGGCCAGACCGTCAAGGCCAAGGGCGCCAAGGGCGCTCTTCAGGTCGTCGTGCCGGACGAGGTCGTCGTCAAGTTCGACCCGAAGACCGGCATCAAGCTCGACCCGAGGAACGCCACCAAGAAGGCACGGTCGATGTGGGGCACCTCGCGGACCCTCGTCGCCAATCTGATGACGGGTGTCACCAAGGGGTTCGAGGAAAACCTCGAGATCACCGGCGTCGGCTATCGCGCGGCGGTTCAGGGCAAGACGCTGAACCTCCAGCTTGGCTTCTCGCACGATGTCAACTACGCGATCCCGGAAGGCATCACGATCGCGACGCCGAAGCCGACCGAGATCAAGATCACCGGCATCGACAAGCAGAAGGTCGGGCAGGTGGCGGCTGAAATCCGCGGTTTCCGCCCGCCGGAGCCCTACAAGGGCAAGGGCGTGAAATACGTTGGTGAGTACATCTTCCGCAAGGAAGGCAAGAAGAAGTGATCGGAGCGCGCCATGTCGAGACTGACTGACCGGACTGCGCGGCGGACCGCGACCGTGCGGCGCAAGGTGAAGCGGGCGGCGGCCGGGCGGCCGCGCCTGTCGGTATTCCGCTCGTCCAAGCAGATCTATGCGCAGCTCATCGACGACGTGAAGGGCGTGACGCTCGCGTCAGCTTCGTCGGTAGAGAAGTCCTTTCGCGAGGGCAGCAAGACCGGCGCCAATATCGAGGCGGCCAAGGCGGTCGGCAAGCGGATTGCCGAGCGCGCGAAGGAAAAAGGCATCAAGGACGTCGTGTTCGACCGCGGCGGCTATCTCTATCATGGCCGCGTCAAGGCGCTGGCCGATGCCGCTCGCGAGGGCGGGCTCAACTTCTAACCAGGCAAACCCGATGGCACGTGAACCGAGACCGAAACGAGACCGCGAGCGCGGCGACCGGCGCGAAGAGCGCGAGGCGAGCGAGTTCATCGACAAGCTCGTCCATATCAATCGTGTCGCCAAGGTGGTGAAGGGCGGCCGCCGTTTCGCCTTTGCCGCGCTGGTGGTGGTCGGCGACCAGAAGGGCCGGGCCGGGTTCGGCCACGGCAAGGCACGCGAGGTGCCGGAAGCGATCCGCAAGGCGACCGATGCCGCCAAGC
This sequence comes from uncultured Undibacter sp., assembly GCA_964576085.1. Classification (GTDB taxonomy): domain Bacteria; phylum Pseudomonadota; class Alphaproteobacteria; order Rhizobiales; family Xanthobacteraceae; genus Pseudolabrys. The sequence goes on from CAZNTY010000508.1 coordinate 5,127, forward strand.
GCGCGCTGACCCGCGTGCCGCTGCGTGAAGGTCGCACTCTGCATCACGACGTCTATGGCCGTCACGGCGCCGGAAAAGTCTTCCTGCGCGCGGCTTCGCCCGGCACCGGCGTCATCGCCGGTGGTCCGATGCGCGCCGTGTTCGAAACGCTCGGCCTGCAGGACGTGGTGGCCAAGTCGCTCGGCTCGAGCAATCCGTACAATGTGGTGCGCGCGACCTTCAACGCGCTCAAGCACCAGGATTCGCCGCGCACCGTCGCCGCCCGCCGCAACATCAAGGTCTCGACCTTGCAGTCGCGCCGCCGCGACGGCGACGCCGAGCAGGTCGCGGAGTAAGCCAGGTAAACGATCATGTCGAAGGACGGAAAGACCATCAAAGTGCGCCAGACCGGCAGCCCGCAGCGTCGGCATTTCGACCAGCGGCAGACATTGATCGGGCTGGGTCTCAACAAGATTGGCCGCGTTAAGGAGCTGCCGGACACTCCGGCGACACGCGGCATGATCGAGAAGGTTCGACACATGGTCGAGGTGGTCGAGCGATAATCAGTTCGTCATGCCCGCGCTTGTCGCGGGTATCCACACCTGGATGCAAAAGAGGACGTGGATGGCCGGGGCAGTCTGGCCGTGACAAGGGTAAGAGGATTGACGATGAAACTTCACGAGATTGCCGATAATCCCGGCTCGCGCCACAAGCGCACCCGCATCGGGCGCGGCATCGGCTCGGGCAAGGGCAAGACCGGCGGACGCGGCGGCAAGGGCCAGACCGCGCGCACCGGTTACCGCAACAAGGGGTTTGAAGGCGGCCAGATGCCGCTGCATCGCCGTCTGCCCAAGCGTGGCTTCCGCAACACGCCGTTTGCGGTGAAGCTCAATGAGATCAATCTTGGCACGGTGCAGGCCGCGATCGATGCCGGTACGCTCAAGACCGATGCTGCGATCGACGTCGAGGCAATGGTGAAGGCCGGTCTGATGCGCCGCGTCAAGGGCGGCGTGAAGCTGCTCGGCGGCGGCGAGTTCAAGGCCAAGGCGCAGTTCTCGGTCTGGCGTGCCTCGCAGTCGGCGATCGCTGCGGTCGAGAAGGCTGGCGGATCGGTGACGGTGCTGGCGCCGAAGAAGGAAGAAGACGCCGAGCCGCGCGGCAAGAACAAGCGTGCCGCGCTCGATGCGGCCAAAGGCGGAAAGCCGAAAGACAAGCCAGCGAAAGCCGGCAGGACCGAGGCCGCGGAAGCCAAGGGGGGCGAGTAGGCTTTCAGATGTCATCGTTCGCGCGAAGCGGACGGTCCAGTAAAACTCAGGCTTCCGTTTCGAGGCCCGGAGCATACTTAAAAGCGGCGACTGGATGCCTGCCTTCGCGGGCATGACAATGGACGAGGCGGGGCGGGAAGGAAGCGATTAATGGTCTCGGCAGCGGAACAACTGGCGGCCAACCTGAACTTCGGTGCGCTCGCCAAGGCCGAAGAGCTCAAGAAGCGCATCTGGTTCACGCTCGGCGCGCTCCTGGTCTATCGCCTCGGCACCTACATCCCGCTGCCCGGCATCGATCCGAACGCCTGGAAGCAGGTCTTCAATACCCAGGCCGGCGGCATCCTCGGCATGTTCAACATGTTTTCCGGGGGTGGCATCGACCGGATGGCGATTTTCGCGCTCAACATCATGCCCTACATCTCAGCCTCGATCATCATTCAGCTGATGACGACGGTGTCGCCGACGCTGGAGGCGCTCAAGAAAGAGGGCGAGTCCGGCCGCAAGATCATGAACCAGTACACGCGCTACCTGACGGTGGTGCTGGCGGCGTTCCAGGCCTATGGCATCGCCGTCGGCCGGGAAGGGGCCCGCAGCGTCGTCACCGATCCGGGCTGGTTCTTCCGCATCTCGACGGCGATCACGCTCACTGGCGGCACCATGTTCCTGATGTGGCTCGGTGAGCAGATCACCTCGCGCGGCATCGGCAACGGCATCTCGCTCATCATCATGGCGGGCATCGTCGCGCAGATCCCGTCGGCGATTGCCGGCACCCTCGAACTCGGCCGCCAGGGCGCGCTGTCGACCGGGTTGATCCTGGTCGTCATCGTCATGGCAGTGGCGGTCATCACCTTCATCGTGTTCATGGAGCGCGCGCAGCGCCGCCTGCTGATCCAGTATCCGAAGCGCCAGGTCGGCAACCAGATGTTCGAGGGCCAGTCCTCGCACCTGCCGCTCAAGCTCAACACCTCGGGCGTGATCCCGCCAATCTTCGCCTCTTCACTGCTGCTGCTGCCGACCACGGTCGCCAATTTGAATGCCGGGCAGGGACCCGGCTGGCTCACCACGATCACGACGCTGCTCGGGCACGGCCGGCCTCTGTTCCTCCTTCTTTACGTTGCCCTGATCGTATTCTTTGCCTTCTTCTACACCGCGGTCGTGTTCAACCCGACCGAGACAGCCGACAACCTGAAGAAGCACGGGGGCTTTATCCCCGGCATCCGGCCGGGCGAGCGCACCGCGGAATACATCGACTATGTGCTCTCGCGTATCACGGTGGTCGGGGCGCTCTATCTCGCGATCGTTTGTCTGATCCCCGAGATACTGATCTCCTATGCGGCCGTCCCATTCTACTTCGGCGGCACATCGCTGCTGATCGTGGTCAGCGTTACGATGGACACGGTCGCACAAATTCAAGGCTATCTGCTGGCGCATCAGTACGAAGGACTGATCAAGCGCTCGCGGCTGCGGGGGCGCAATCGATGAGACTGATTCTGCTCGGCCCGCCGGGGGCGGGGAAGGGCACACAAGCGCAACGTCTGATCCGCAAACATGGAATTGTGCAGCTCTCGACCGGAGACATGTTGCGCGCGGCTGTCGCCGCCGGCACGCCGGTCGGCCTCAGGGCCAAGGACATCATGGCGCGCGGCGAACTGGTGCCCGACGACGTTGTCGTTGCCATCATCGCGGACCGCATCGGGCAGCCCGACGCTGCGCGTGGCTTCGTGCTCGACGGCTTTCCGCGCACCGTGCCGCAGGCCGAGGCGCTCGAGAAGCTGCTGGCCGAGCGCGGCATCAAGCTCGATGCCGTAGTGGAGCTCAAAGTCGATGAGGGCGTCCTGCTCAAGCGCATCGCCAGCCGGGTCGCGGAAATGACCGCGCGCGGCGAGACAGTGCGGGCCGACGACACCCCGGAGGTGCTCAAGGGCCGACTCGAGGCCTACAGGGCACAAACCGCGCCGCTGACCGCCCACTATGCCGCCAAGGGCCTGCTCAGGACCGTGGACGGGATGGCACCCATCGAGGAGGTCGCCGCAGCTATCGACCGACATCTCGCCGCGGCCGGCGGCCGGGCGGTGTCGCGCCGCCGGGCCGGCCGTAAGCCTGCCCGGCGCGTTGCCAGGCCCGCAGGGCGTGCCGGCCGGGCGACCAAGACCGCCCGGAAGGCCAAGCTCAGGAAGGCACGCGCCAGGGTCAAGAGTGCCAAGGGAACATCCAAGGGAACCTCCAAGGGAACCTCTAAGGGAGCACCCAAAAGAACATCAAAGGGAGCGTCCAAATCGGCGGCATCCAAGCCCGCCGCCCGGCGCAAAGCTGGACGGCGTAAAATGATCCACCGCCGGAGGTTGACGAAGGCACGATGAATCCCTTAATAAGTCCCGCATTCAAGCGTTCACAACGATGCCGCGCCCCGGACAGGCAGGGGAGGGTGTCGCGTTACGCTTTGCGCTATCCCCTTCCAAGGGAAGCAGAATTCGGCGCCGACCAGCGGCGGCCGCGATAGCAGGAGAGAGTTTCCGTGGCTCGAATTGCCGGCGTCAATATCCCCACCAACAAGCGTGTGGTGGTCGCTCTTCAATACATTCACGGCATCGGGCCGAAGAATGCAGGTGACATCATGGCGAAGGCCTCGATCCCCCAGGATCGACGCGTCTCGCAACTGACCGACGCCGAGGTGCTGCAGATCCGCGAGATCATCGACCGCGACTATGTCGTGGAAGGCGACCAGCTGCGCGACGTCGCGATGAACATCAAGCGGCTGATGGATCTCGGATGCTACCGCGGCCTGCGCCATCGCAAGGGGCTGCCGGTGCGCGGCCAGCGCACCCATACCAATGCCCGTACCCGCAAGGGACCGGCGAAGACGATTGCCGGCAAGAAGAAGCCGACCGGACCGACCTGAGAATTTTTTGAACCAGCGGCCCGGCTTTGTCGGGCGACATGAGGATCACGAATGGGCAAGGAAGCCACCCGCGTCCGTCGGCGCGAAAGAAAAAATATCGCGTCGGGCGTCGCGCATGTGAACGCTTCATTCAACAATACCATGATCACGATTTCCGACGCGCAGGGCAACACCATTGCCTGGTCGTCGGCGGGGACCATGGGTTTCAAGGGCTCGCGCAAGTCGACGCCCTATGCCGCACAGGTCGCGGCGGAGGATGCAGCCAAGAAGGCACAGGAACACGGCATGCGGACGCTCGAAGTCGAGGTGTCCGGACCGGGATCGGGACGGGAATCGGCGCTGCGGTCGCTGCAGGCGGCTGGCTTCACGATCACCTCGATCCGAGACGTGACGACCATACCGCACAACGGCTGCCGGCCGCGCAAGCGCCGGCGTGTTTGATCTTCAATCGGGCGGGCCTCGCGTCCGCCGCCGCCGAACATGACCCACACGGCGGGTGGGATTGCGCGGAGCAGGGCCGCGCCACTCAATGGGTGACCAGGTGACAATCCAGAAGAATTGGCAGGAATTGATCAGGCCGAACAAGTTGCAGGTGGCCGCCGGCGCCGACGCTGCGCGCACGGCGACTGTCATTGCCGAGCCGCTCGAGCGCGGTTTCGGCGTGACGCTCGGCAATGCGCTGCGTCGGATTCTGCTGTCCTCGCTGCAGGGCGCAGCGGTGCAGTCGGTTCATATCGATGGCGTGCTGCACGAGTTCTCGTCGATCCCGGGCGTGCGCGAGGACGTGACCGACATCGTCCTCAACATCAAGGATATCGCCATCAAGATGCAGGGCGAAGGCCCCAAGCGCATGGTGGTGAAGAAGCAGGGCCCCGGCACCGTGACGGCCGGCGACATCCAGACGGTCGGCGACGTGGTCGTGCTCAACCCGGATCTCGTGCTGTGCACGCTCGATGACGGTGCCGAAATCCGCATGGAATTCACGGTCAATACCGGCAAGGGCTACGTTCCGGCCGAGCGCAACCGTCCGGAGGACGCGCCCATCGGGCTCATCCCGGTCGACAGCCTCTATTCGCCGGTGCGCAAAGTCTCCTACAAAGTCGAGAACAC
>CAZNTY010000509.1:0-2987 GCA_964576085.1 uncultured Undibacter sp.
GACGAACTTGGTGATTTCGGGAATCTGGAGAGTGAAATCGGAGGGCCGAAGGCGTGCAGTATCCACGACATGCTTGATCGGCACGCGCGCCATCGACTTGAGCGTCTCCAGGATATCGCCAACGGTCATCGTTTCCGTGCCGCCGATATTGTAGACTTCGCCGCTGGTGCATTTATCCAGCAGCAGCTTGTAGGCGCGCACGGCATCGCGCACATCCGACAGCGTTCGGACACTGTCGAGATTGCCCACGCGCACGGGACCTTTTGAGGGGTCACGCTCGATTTCGGCAATCTGCTTTGCGAAAGAACTCTCCGCGAACACATCGCCTCGGCGAGGTCCAGTATGGGTGAACATGCGGGTGCGAATGAGATCGAGCTTGTAGGACAGGCCGTACTGATACGCGACCATGTCCTCGCCGACCTTGGAGACCGCATAAGGACTGGCTGGGCGAAGCGGCGTGGTCTCCTTGATCGGAACTTCGTCGCGCGTCACCTGGCCGTACACCTCGGACGATGAACAGATGTGCGTGCGCGGATTGATGCCGACGATGCGAATGGCATCCAGCAGATTGACCGTGCCAATGATGTTGCTGCTCAGCGTGTCGGCCGGCGCGACGAAGCTCTGATCGACATACGACTGTGCCGCCAGATGATGAATGCGGTCGGGCTTCACCTTCTGCAGCAACGTGACCAGGGAATTGAGGTCTCGCAGGTCGCCCTGATGAAGCTGCACGCGTGACAAGATGTCGCGAATATTCCGCAGCGGGCTGCGCCAGCGGACAAGTCCGTGCACCTCAGTGCCGGGAAAATTGGAGAGCAGGTATTCAGCCAGATGGCTGCCGACCATGCCGGTGATGCCGGTAATCAAAACCTTCATCTGTGAAAAAGTCCTCGAACTTAAGACGTCAGGCTGTCGCGCTGAGACACCACAGGATCCTTGACCGGCCACCAGATTTTGAGCTGCGGGTCATTCCAGATAAGCGTGAATTGCGAACTTCTATCGTAGGTTGTGGTTTGTTTGTAGTGGAACATTGCAGTCTCGGTTAGCACCAAATGGCCGTTGCCGAAACCGGGAGGAATCAGCACCTGCCGACGGTTCCTGTCGGACAGAGTGAAAGAGGTCCATTGCCGGTACTGCGGAGAGTCCTTCAGATTGTTCACAACAACGAGATAAAACGCGCCCTGCAGGCAGGACACCAATTTGCATGTCTTTTCGTCGCCGTGGATGCCGCGGAGGACGTGCTGTCGCGAAATCGAAATGTCGTCTTGAATGAATTCGTAGTTGATGCCGGCGGCCTTGTATTCCGGCTCGTTATAAATTTCGACATAGTGGCCGCGAAAGTCCTCGAAGATTGTGGGTGGCTCGATTGTCAGTACGCCGTCGAGAGGAGTTTTTTGTACGTTGACCGACATTGATGTTCACGCGCCCCGGTGGAAATTCCGCAAAACTCTATCGGCGGTGCCGCTCATGGGCAATATGGCTGGGACATCACTGGACGTAGAGGCGGGGATTCGGCGTTGGTGCGCGATTGTCTGATTCTGTCGGGCGGGCTTGGAACCCGGCTTCGCAGTGTCGTTGCGGATCGGCCCAAGCCGATGGCCGATGTGCAGGGGCGGCCGTTCATCACCTTCCTGTTCGAACAACTGCTGCGTTTTGGCGTCGAGCGTGCAGTGCTTTGCCTGGGGCATCTGGGTGAGTTCGTCCCGCCGGTGCTCGGCGAGCGATATGGCGCGTTGCAGCTTGCCTATTCGTTCGAACAAACGCCGCTGGGCACGGGCGGCGCGTTGCGCAACGCCAGGAATCTGGTCAGCGGTCATGACGTCCTGGCGCTGAACGGGGATTCGTTCTGCGACGTAGATCTCGAAGCGCTCGTTGCGATCCATCAAAAGTCGGCCGCCGCTGTTACGCTTTCGGTGCTCTATCGTGCCGACCGGAAGCAGGCCGGAGCGATTGAGGTCGATGAAAGCGGTCGTGTGGTCAGCTTCGAGAGCAGGCCGAGCGCGGCCACGCCGGGCCTGATCAACGCTGGCGTCTATGCGCTCAGGCGTGATGTGCTCGATGAGATTCCCGCCGACCGCAAGGTCTCACTTGAGGAAGAGGTTCTGCCGTCCCTGGTCGAACGAAGCCAGCTGTTTGCCTATCGCGTCGACGGCCGCTTCATCGACATCGGTACACCCGAAACCTACAATGCGGCGACGGATTTCTTCGATCCAACGAGAATTGAATGAATGTGGCGATGTCAAAGACCGGCGAGTTGGGCGTCCATCCCGGCCGCAATATTCTGGTGACCGGGGCGCGGAGCGGGCTTGGAAATGCCGTCTATCTCGCGATGGGGGGGACGCCTTTCGTCCGCGGAACGTCCCTGGACGATCCGGCGATCAAGGCGGCCGCTCCATTCGACGCCATCGTTCACTGCGCAGTGAATGCGGCCAAGGCGGTGACGATGTCGACCGCCTACGGCTACATGGAGGACAACCTCCTTCTGACGCAGCGGCTGGTCGATATCCCGCACAAGAAGTTCGTTTTCGTTTCGACGCTCGCGGTCTATCCATCGACGGGGAAGGCAATCGCGGAGGATGAGGACATCGATCTGTTGCCGCTGGCCGGGCCTTACGCCTTCACCAAGCTGTTCTCCGATCTCTACGTGCAGAACCATGCGGTCGAGCCGTTGGTTCTGCGGACGACCACGCTGATGGGGCCGGCGATTCGCCCGAACACGGTGATGAGGGCGCTGACCCAGCGCGACTGCCAACTCTTCCTGGCTCCGCACTCGCGGTACAACTTCGTTCTGCATGAGGACATCGTTCGCTTCATCGAGCAGGCGATCGACAATCGCATCACCGGCAACTTCAATCTGGGCTCCAGCGGGCTGACCACGCTTTCCGACATTGTCGATCAACTGGGCCTCTCGGTGCGTTACGGGAACTTTCACTATGACATCGGGCCGGTCGATACCCGTAAGGCGGCCGCCTTGGCGCCGGCCTTCG
>CAZNTY010000510.1:0-7659 GCA_964576085.1 uncultured Undibacter sp.
CGCGCCGCATGCGCGTGCGCCGCCATGTCGGCGAGCTTGAACTGCAAGGCCTGGAACTCGCTGATCGGTTTTCCGAACGCGCGGCGCTGCTTCACATAGGCGAGCGAGCGGTCCAGCGATCCGCTCAGGATGCCGAGCGCCAGCGTCGCGATCAGGATGCGGCCGGTGCTGATCTGCGACAGCGTCTGCCGCAGGCCGGCGCCGCGCTGGCCCAGCAGGTGGTCGGCCGGCACCCGACAGTTCTCGAAGAACAGCTCGCACGTGCTGGACGCGCGCCAGCCGATCTTCTTCAGCTTGCGGCCATAGGTGAAACCCGGCGTGCCGTTCGGCAGGATGATGTTGGAAATTTCCTTCTTGCCGTCGGGCCGCGTGCCGGTCACGGCTGCCAGCATGACTGGACCTGTGATGTCGGCGCCGGAGTTGCTGATGAAAATTTTCGAGCCGTCGATGATCCAGTGACCGTCCTCCAGCCGCGCCCGCGTCGAAATGTTCGCGGCGTCGGAGCCGGCGTTGGGCTCGGACAACGCGATGGCGCCGATCTGCGTGCCGTCCATGATCGGCCGCAGGAATTTCTCCTTCTGCTCATGGGTGCCATAGTTGCTGAGCAGGCTGGCGACGGTCGAGTTGGCCATCACCGCGTTGGCGACCGCGCAGTCGACGCGCGAGAGCTCTTCGAGCACGATCACGAACGACAGCCACTCGCCGCCGCCGCCGCCATAGGCTTCCGGATAGGGCAGCCCGGCAAACCCGAGCGCGCAGGCGCGTTTCCAGATCTCGTAGGGAAACGCCTCCTGTTGCCACAGCTCTTCGGATCGCGGCGCGATCTCGGTTTCCGCAAAACGGCGCACCGCGTCACGGATCATCGTGTGCTGTTCGTTCAGCCAATGGGGAAGTTGCATGATGTCGGCTCAGGTTGGAGTCGGAGGTCGGAAGGGTCTTTGCGTCATTGTTGAACGGTTTGGCGCATAGTCAACTCCGTTCGTGCGATGCAAGGAAAGGGAAATATTGTCGCTGCGCCTTAACGGGGTGAGACTGCTTTCTTCTTATTTTTCGGGCTATATTGCATCCGTCCGACGTGGTCTTTTATTTGACGGCTCCTGAGGAATTGCAGGAGCTCAATCATGTCGAATGCATCCGAGGCCGCAGACTGGAGACACAGTCGCGCCGACAATGTGTCGCTGACTCCCCGCGTCAGCGAGGATTGGCTTTCCGTCATCGTCGGCCTTGGCATTTTCGTACTGGCGCTCGCCCTGCTTCTGGGCGCCGACGTGCTCGGCTGGGTGGTGAACACATCGGTCTGGACCGAGCCGGGCAAGGCCTTGGCGCCGGTTGCAAAAGCCTATGCGGCTCTCGGCGGAGCCGGCGCCCTCGTCACCACTTATATCGTGCTTCTCGCCATCCTCAGCGCGGCCGCGCACGCGCTTGGGGCCGACGTCAAGAAATTCGCCGTCGCCTTCACGGTCGTGTTCTGGATCGCGTATGGCGCCTGGGTCGTCGGCAGCTACGCCAACTTCGCCGCGGTGACGCCGGCCGATTTCCAGAAATTCGGCATCACCTGGTCGCTCAAGCTGACCAATGAAGGCGGCTATATCTTCGCGCTGGTGGCGGGCCTCATTGTCGCGAATGTCTTTCCGCGCTTTGCCGAATGGATCAAGGAGGCGGTGCGGCCAGAGCTCTACATCAAGATTGCCATCGTCATTCTCGGCGGCGCGATCGCCGCCACCGTGGCGAGCCGGCTCAGTCTTGCCTCGTCTTTGTTGCTGCGCGGCGTCGCCGCAATCGTCGAGGCTTATCTGATCTACTGGGCGGTGGTCTATTTCGTCGCGCGCAAATGGTTCGGCTTCAGCCGGGAATGGGCCGCGCCGCTCGCGTCCGGCATTTCCATCTGCGGCGTCTCGGCGGCGATTGCCGCCGGTGGCGCGATCCGCGCGCGGCCGACCGTGCCTGTGGTGGTCTCGTCGCTGGTCGTCATCTTCGCGGTGGTCGAAGTCCTGATCCTGCCGTTCCTGGCGCAGACCTTCCTGTCGCACGAGCCGCTGGTAGCGGGCGCCTGGATCGGTCTCGCGGTCAAGACCGACGGCGCCGCGGTCGCCGGCGGCGGCATCACGGAATCGCTCATTCTCGCGCAGAACGCCGCGGAAGGAATCAAATATCAGCCTGGCTGGGTTCTTGGCACCACCACGACGATCAAGGTGTTTATCGATATCTTCATCGGCGTTTGGGCCTTTGTACTTGGCTATATCTGGACCAATTACATCAATGTCAGGAGCGACAAGGCGAAGGCGTCCGAGATCTGGCAGCGGTTCCCGAAGTTCATCCTCGGCTTTGTCGTCACGTTTGCGATCGGGCTTTATCTGGCGCTCGGCAGCAGCGCGTCGGTCGCAGCGAAGCTCCCGGCCGCGATGGGCGAGGCCAATACCTTCCGCGTCATCTTCTTCATCCTGACCTTCTTCTCGATCGGCGTGCTCTCCAATTTCAGGCGGTTGTGGGCCGAAGGGATCGGCAAGCTCGCCGCGGTCTATCTGCTGAGCCTGTTCGGCTTCGTGATCTGGGTCGGGCTGCTGATTTCCTGGCTGTTCTTCGCCGGCGTCAAGCCGCCGCTGGCAAGCTGACGAAAGGATCGTACACATGTCGAAAAGCAATGTCGCCGACGAGCTCCGCGCCCAACCGGACGAGCCCTTGCTGCCGATCGAAAAGAAGCTGATCGGCTGGTCACTCGGTCTCGGTGTCGGCCTCCTGGTCGTGCTCGCCATCGTCAATCACTTCATCCCGGCGTAGCGCAGGCGCCTCGAGCCGGCACAGGGGTAGTCATGGGCGTGGTGCAGATTCCGAAAACGGCGCCGTTCGAGGCCGAGGAGATCGAGCTCCTTAACCGCGTCGTCGGGCCGGCCAGCGAGACGCAGCGCGCCTGGCTCGCCGGTTTCCTGGCCGGTATCGAAGCCTCGACGGCCGGCGCCATGCCGCAGGTCGCGGCGCCGCCCATTGCCGCCGAGCCGATCAACATCGTTTTCGCCACGGAATCTGGCAACTCCGAACGGCTCGCCAACGACCTCGCCAAGACGGCCCGCAAGAATGGCCTCAGGCCGGCGATCATCGATCTGGCCGATCTCGATCTGTCGTCTTTGGCGAAGACGAAGCGCCTCGTCGTGATCGCCGCGACCTGGGGCGAAGGCGAGCCGCCGTCGCGCGTGGCAGGGAAATATGCAGAGCTGATGAGCGCCGATTTCGGCCGTCTCGACGGCGTGGAGTTCGGCGTGCTGGCGCTCGGCGACACCGCCTATGCCGAATTCTGCGCGGTCGGCAAGGCGATCGACGCGCGTCTTGCCGCGCTCGGCGGCAAGCGGGTGATCGATCGCGTCGATTGCGATCTCGACTTCGACGCGCCGGCGTCGGACTGGATCGGTCGCGCCGTCAAGGCGCTGGCGCCGCCGGATGCCAATCGCGGCACGGTCATCGCGGTGGATTTCGCCAAGGCCGGCGCCGCCAAGACCGACATCGTCGAGGCTGAAATCACCGAGCTGGTCGACCTCAACTCGTCACGCTCCGACAAGGAGACTGTCCATCTCGCGCTGGCCTTCGACGGCGCGGTGCCACCTTACGAGCCGGGCGACTCGCTCGACCTCCATGGGGAGAACGATCCGGCCGACATCGACGAACTGCTCAAGATCGCCGGGCTGGCCGCGGAACAAGGCCTGCGCGACGAGCTCAGGACCCGTGACATCCACACGCTGTCGCTCAAAAGCATCGAGACCTACGCGACCGTCACCGGGCATCACGACGTCAAGGAGCTGATCGCTGCAGGCGGCGCGCGCGACTGGATCGAAGGCCGCCAGCTCATCGATCTGCTGAGCTATTTCCCGATCGCGCTCACCGCCGAGCACTTGCGCGCCGTGACGCGGCCGCTGGCGCCGCGCGCCTATTCGATCGCGTCGTCGCGCCGCGAGGTCGGCAACGAGGCGCACCTTCTGGTGTCCGCGGTGCGGTACGAGAGCTACGGCCGCGCCCGCAAGGGCGTGGCCTCGAACTTTGTCGCGGAGCGCAGGACGCGCGGCGACAAGGTGAGGGTGAAGCTGCGCGCCAACAAGCATTTTCGGCTGCCGGCCCCCGACCGCGACGTCATCATGGTCGGCCCCGGCACCGGGGTCGCGCCGTTTCGCGCCTTCGTCCAGGAGCGCCGCGCCGCCTCGGCCAAGGGTCGCAACTGGCTGTTCTTCGGCGACCGTCATTTCACGCACGACTTCCTTTATCAGCTGGAATGGCAAGATGCGGTCAAGGAGGGCGTGCTGACGCGCCTCGACCTCGCCTTTTCCCGCGACCAGTCGCGCAAGGTCTACGTCCAGGATCGTCTGTGGGAGCGCCGCGCCGACGTGGTCGATTGGCTTGACGACGGCGCATATTTCTATGTCTGCGGCGACGCCAAGGCGATGGCGAAAGATGTGCGGGCCGCGCTTGTCTCGGCTTTTGCCGACGTGAAGGCGCTTTCGGCGGATGCCGCCGAGGCGGCGGTGGCGCAGCTCGAGCGCGACAAGCGCTACCTGCAGGACACCTATTGACGGTGTCTGCAGCCGTTAAGGCCGCGTAACGGAGAAGCAGTGATGGCCGGCAAAGAACTCTCTGCGATGGAGCATCTCAAGGCGCGCAGCCGCTATCTGCGCGGCAGCCTTGCCGAGGATATGGCCGACCCGCTGACCGGCGGCGTCAGCGAGGACAGCGCCCAGCTTCTCAAGTTTCACGGCATGTACCTTCAGGACGACCGCGACCTCCGGCCGGAGCGGACGAAGAAGAAGCTGGAGAAGGCGTTCGGCTTCATGATCCGCATCCGCCTCCCGGGCGGCGTCATTACTCCGCGGCAATGGCTCGCACTCGACGAGGTTGCTCGCGTTTATGCCGGCGAGACGCTTCGCCTGACCACGCGCCAGACATTTCAGATGCACGGCGTGCTGAAATTCAACGTCAAGACCGCGCTCAAGGCGATCAATGCCGCGGCGCTCGATACCATCGCGGCCTGCGGCGACGACACCCGCGGTGTGATGGCGGTTTCCAATCCGCACCAATCGAAAATTCATGCCGAGGCGTATGATCTCGCCCGCCGCACCTCGCTGCATTTCAAGCCGCGCAGCCGCGCCTATTACGAAATTTTCCTCGATGGTGAGAAAATCGCCGGTGAGGGCGAGCGCGACGATGTCGAGCCGATCTATGGCAAGACTTATATGCCGCGGAAGTTCAAGATCGGCTTCGCGGTGCCGCCGTCGAACGACATCGACGTGTTCTCGCAGGACCTCGGCTTCATCGCCATCGTCGGCGATGACGGCGCGATCGCCGGCTGGAACGTCGCCGTCGGCGGCGGCATGGGCATGACGCATGGCGAGCCGGAGACTTATCCACGCATCGCCGACGTGCTCGGCTTCTGCCGGCCGGACGATGTCCTCGCCGTCGCCGAGGCGGTTTGTACGATCCAGCGCGACTGGGGTGATCGCAGCAATCGCAAGCACGCGCGGCTCAAATACACCCTCGATGACCACGGCGCCGACGCCTTCCGCGCCGAGATCGCCAGGCGCGCCGGAAAGCCGCTGGAGGAGGCACGGCCCTACCGCTTCACCTCCAATGGCGACCGCTACGGCTGGACCGAGGGTGAAAACGGCAGGCAGCACCTGACGCTGTTCGTGGAGAACGGGCGGCTGCGCGATTTTCCCGACGGGCGGCGGCTCCTCACCGGCATGCGGCGGATCGCAGAGATCCATGACGGCGAAATCCGCATCACCCCGAACCAGAACCTCATCATCGCCAATGTCGCGAAGGAGCAGCGCGACGCGATCGAGGCACTGGTCGCCGAGCACCGCATGACCAGCCATGCCTCTGGACTGCGCCGCAATTCGCTCGCCTGCGTGGCGCTGCCGACCTGCGGCCTCGCGCTGGCCGAAAGCGAGCGCTATCTGCCGAGCCTGATCGACGCGCTGGACGACAAGCTCGCCGCGCACGGCCTGTCCGACGACGATATCCTCATCCGCATGACCGGCTGCCCGAACGGATGCGCGCGGCCTTATCTCGGCGAGATCGGCGTGGTCGGCAAAGGCCCCGGCCGCTACAACCTCTATCTCGGCGCCGCCTTCGACGGCTCGCGCATGAACAAGCTCTATGCCGAGGATCTCGACCACGACGGCATCGTGTCGACGCTCGATCCGATCTTCGCGGCCTATGCAAAAGGGCGCCAGGCCGGCGAGCGGTTCGGCGATTTCACGATCCGCGCCGGCTTCGTGGCGCGCACCGTCAACGGCCTCGATTTCCACGCCGACACCGGCGATCGGCGCAAACAATGACGACGCGCGAACCAGTCGATATCGCATCGGGGCAGATGGCGCCGCTGTCGCGGCTACCGGTATTCTTCGCGCTCGACGGCAAGCCCGTGGTGGTGGCCGGCGATAGCGCAGCGGTGGCGTGGAAGGCCGAGCTCTTGTCCGCAGCCGGGGCGGATGTCGCGGTGTTCTCGCCGGAGCCGTGCGGGGAACTGCTGGCGCTCGCCGCCAACCCGCCGCGCGGCCGGATCCGTCTTTATCGCCGTCGCTGGACCGAGGGCGAGCTTGCCGGCGCCAGCCTCGCGGTCGGCGGCTTCGATGACGAGGAGGGCGCGGGCGCATTCTGTGATGCTGCGCGTCGCGCCGGCGTCCCGGTCAATGTGATCGACAGGCCGGCGTTTTGCGATTTTTCTTTTGGCGCCATCGTCAACCGCTCGCCGCTGGTGATCGGCGTCTCGACCGGCGGCGCGGCGCCGGTATTTGCGCAGGCGATCCGCGCCAGGCTGGAGGCGATGTTGCCGCAGGGCTTTGCGCGCTGGGCCGCGGCAGCACGGCGCTGGCGCCCGGCGATCAAGGCCTCCGGGCTGTCCTTCGCCGGCCGCCGCAGGGTGTGGCAGCTCTTCACCGCGCTCGCTCTCACGCGGCCTGACCGGCCGCCGCGCGACAGCGACCTGTCCGAACTGCTCGATGAGGTGCGCGGGCTCGGAGCTTCGGCCGAAAGGGGCTCGGTGACGCTGGTCGGCGCCGGCCCGGGCGATCCCGAACTGCTGACGCTGCGTGCGGCGCGCGCGCTGCAATCGGCCGATGTCATTCTGTTCGACGATCTGGTGTCGCGCGAGGTGCTCGATTTCGCGCGCCGTGAGGCAAAGAAGATCCTGGTCGGCAAGACCGGGCATGGTCCGGCCTGCAGGCAGGACGACATCAACGAACTGATGGTTCGCCTCGCGCGCCAGGGCAGGCGGGTGGTGCGTCTTAAGGGCGGCGATCCGTTGATCTTCGCCCGCGGCGGCGAGGAGATTGATGTCTGTCGCGCCGCCGGAATCGACGTCGAGATCGTGCCCGGCATCACCGCGGTACAGGGCGCGGCGAGCCGTCTGGGCGTGCCGCTGACCGGTCGGGGCATGGCGCGGCGCCTGCAACTGATCACCGGCCATTCGCGCGCCGGGGCGCTGCCCGACGACATTGACTGGCCGGGTGTCGCGGACGCCAACACCACGACGGCGATCTATATGCCGGCGAAGACGCTCGGCGCGTTCGTCGAAAAGGCCGTTGCCGCGGGGCTCGATCCGGACCGGCCGGCGGTCGCCGTGTGCAATGCCACGCGGCCGGGCGAGCGGCGTTTCGCGGCATCCGTCGCGCGATTGCC
>CAZNTY010000511.1:0-5234 GCA_964576085.1 uncultured Undibacter sp.
TATGGTGTTCATCGCACGTCCAAAGAACGAATTCGATCTGCATGCCTCGCCGCAGGAGTTCGTCTTCCCCTTTCGATACGAAATGAAAAAGGACTTGGGCGGAGGTCGAGGCTTGTCGCGCGAGGTTCCCGCGTTTCATCACTTAGGCTTCGATAAAGTCTATGTCGAGCATCAGAACGCTTGGAAGGCTGTTCAATTTTGCCGGATTGATCGGAAGGGAGGTGGGTGGCACGCCAATCATGGCGGTCTATACGATGCCATCTTTTACCCGATGGCCAAAGCAATCGTCGCTCGCATGAAGGAGGTTCCGCGAGCAACGCGGCGGGATGAGTGGCACTACTTCTGGTTCTTCTTTCCTCTTGTGGTCACTTCCGGCGAACTATTCCTCATCAATTCTGCCGCGGAAACACCTACGCCTAGCCCAGTAGATCATGTTACCTTCAAGCGTGAATTGAAATCAGGTAAGCTGTCGGGTTCGTTCATGCTGACATTCGTGCGCCAACGATCCCTCGACGCTTTTGTGAAAACAGTTGTAGAGCCGATTGGCGCGTTGGCCGCGGACCTAATAGTCAACCAAAGAGATTTTTTGAAAAAGACGGATTTAGCTTGGAAGGACTGATTGTCCCGGGTGCCGATCATCGACGATAGCGCCACTCGCGCGGCGACTCGCGTCCGGCGCCGATTCGCGCTTGGTACCGGACCCAGCTTCTCGCCTTGAGGTAAGCCGCGACGCGCATCTGGTCGGCGCGCGTCCACCGTGCCGCCTCGATGCCGAGCGCACCTTCGAGGATTTCGCCGATCGAAACATCGGTGAGCGGAACGGCGCGTTCGCTCTCCTCATCCTGCCAATCATCGTAGCCGACGTATCCGCGGTTGACGCGGCGTCGCTCGTAAACCAGCCATCGATCGATGCGGGCATCCCAGGCGTCTGCCTGGTACCGTTGATCCTGTTCGGCCTTCGCCGACGCGACCAGCTCTGGCTCGTCGAGCCACCAGATCGCGCCCTCCCGATAGCGCGCGACAGCTTCCGCCCAGAGCTGGTCGCGGTCCCGGGCGAGCGCGTCGAGATCGATCGTGCCGCAGCGGATCGGCCAGAAGCGACGGTTGCCGGTTTCGTCGCGGAGGTAGGTTTCCGGATTGACGCTACCGGCAAAGATGCACTGGCGCGGGGCCGTGATCACATAGCGCTCGTAGGGTGGCCGATAACGGTCTGTCGTGCGCGTCAAGAACGCCTTGATCCGTGACACCTCGGCGCGGCTGATGGCGTCGAGTTCGGCAAATTCGACGATCCAGATTCCGCGCATCTGTTGCGCGGCGTCTTTGCTGCCGATTTCGGCAAGCTCATCGGTGAACCATTCGGCCCCGGCGAGCATCTTGATGGCACTCGATTTCTTGGCGCCTTGCGGACCTTCGAGGATCAGCATGTGGTCGACTTTGCAGCCGGGCTGCATGACGCGCGCAATGCCCGAGATCATCCAGCGCGCGCCGAAAGCCCTGTTGAGCTCCGTGTCGCGGGCGCCGAGATAGGTAACGGTCCATTGCGCGAGCCGCGGCGCTCCATCCCAACGAAGGCTTGCCAAGTAGTCCCGAACCGGATGGATGCGAATCTCCCGCGCGACTGCACCGGCCGCGCGACTGACAATGGCCGGACCCACATTGAGCTCGCGCCGCTGCAGCCATTCGGCGCAGCGAACGTCATCCGCATCAGTCCAGGCGCGCGGCAGGGGCAGGTTCTGTTCGTCCCAGGGCAGCGGTCGCGCGACCAGCACCTCCTGCCGGAATTCGTCGAACACGAGAGCGCCGGCGAATACCTCGTCATTCGAGAGCGCCGTGATGATGTTGGCCTCGTTGCGCTCGGGCATTCCAACGAGGTCAAGACGCAGCTGATTGAACCATCGTGGGCGAATGGGCCGGTGATGGATGTCTCCTGTCGTGTTGAGTCGGCGGCGTAGCTCGTTGACCTGCTTTTCCAGGATCGACACAGCGATGCCCGTGGCGCTCTTGATCGACTGAAGCACTTGGCGCTCAGGCAAGGGCTCGAGGTGCGCCAGGACGAGTTGGCCAAGCAGCGTGCCCAGAGCAGTGACGTCCGGCGGATTTGTCAAAGTGCGAGCGATTGCTTCGAAGTCGGCAGCGGTCGCCGGTGCGGGGAGCGGGTTTGCATCAGTGGCCTGCGACTGCTGATAGTCTGCAGCTGTAGCCCCGTGTCGCAGGTCGTCGTTGAAATCATCACCATGCAGCGGGCGAACGATGGTGTTCGGAATGCTCACTGCATTGAGCCGCTCAGCGAGCGCGGCGGCGGCTTGAATGCCGGCTTCGCCCGCGTCCGCGAAGATGATCACCTGCGCGGTCGCGGCCGGCCATTCCCAGCGGCGCATGCCATCGGCAGAGAGTGCCGCCCACGTCGGGACTCCGAAGATTGCCTGCGCGGAGAGAGCGGTCTCTATGCCTTCGGCGATGCCAAGCCGGCCCTTCTCCGGAAACAACGCAAGTCGAACCGAGCCGCCGGCGACTTGGTCGAGCATCTTCTTGCCGGCAGGGGCCTTGCCCGATCCATCGTCGAGCAGGAACGTGCGGTGAATGCCGCCGGTCGGCGCGCCCGTGCCGTCGCGCACGACGGCCACAAGACCAGGCCAGCCACGTTTTGCCTCGTAATCAGTCAGGTCGGGATTGAACAGAAGGTCTGGCGATCCGGGATCCGAAAGGCCGCGGCTGCGCAGGTAGACCTCGCCGATCGTGCCGGCGAGGGGCTGGCAATCGGCAAGAATCCGAGCAACCTCGTGGGCATGATCCCGCCGTGGCGCGGGCGCTTGTCGCACCGGCGCGGGCCGATCCAGCCGAGCTCGGCGAGCTGCTTCGTCGAACAGGACCGGCGGCGTGAGCCCGGTGCCATGGTGGATCAGATCAATGGGATCGGCGCACTCGCCAGTCGCATGGTCGTAGCCCCAGCCGGCGCGTGGACCGCGCAGGTGGATGACACAGGAGCCCTCATTGCGCGGCGGCCGCCCCGACAGGTCGGCGCAGCGCAGGGTCTTGCGGTCCGCCGACATGCGGGCCTGCGGAAACAGCGGCGGCAGCCATTCGGCTGCCGTGGCGCAAAGCCGCTCGCGGATCTCGGCGAGGTCGTATCGGGCGGGCGGCCTCCAGACCTCATTGAGATCGATCATGACAGGATCACCAGCCCTCGCTCGGCTCGCGTGATCACGGTGTAGAGCCAGCGCCGGCGATCGGCCTCATTGCGGCCGAGCCCGTCATCCCACACGATCACGTTCTCCCATTGCGATCCCTGCGACTTGTGCCCGGTAATGGCCCAGCCGAAGGTGGCCTCGGTCAGATTGCGCTTGTGCTTCCAGTCGCGGTCATGGCGTTGCCGGTCAAAGGCGACGTGGTCTTCGAAGTGCCCCTTGTAGATGCGAAGGCGCTCCGGCCTGCCTTCGGAGCCGGGTCGGCCGATCGCGTTGCCGTCCTCGTCGGTGACGATGGCAGAGAAGAACAGACTGCCTTCATCAACGACGTCTTTGAGCGTGACAAACATCCCGTTGATCAGGCCGATGTCGTTCTGGTTCTTGAGGCAGATGATCTTCTCGCCCTGGCCGGTCGGCAGGCATGCGTCGCCGAAGCCGGCGGCCCGCCGCATGGCGTTGTTGATCTGCAATCGCGTGGCGTTGAGCCCGCAGATCACCTGTCCGCCGCGCAGGCATTGCTCCGGCGTCACGTCCATCTTGCGCATCTTCCACACGAAGGTGTCGTACTGGCCGAAGCCGATCGGCTCGCCGCGGCGCGCCATGGTGGCGAACTGGATGATGGCGCTTTCCTCGGCCTGCCGGTGGATTTCGGTCAGCATGACGTCAGGCGAGTCATTGGTGAATGCACCCTCACCCTTGATGGGCGGCAGTTGGCCGGGATCGCCGAGGACGAGGATGGGCTTGCCGAAGCTCATGAGATCGCGCGCCATGTCCTCGCCGACCATCGAGACTTCGTCGAGCACGATCAGCTTGGCCTGCGCAGCGTCGCTCTGCGGGTTAAGCGCGAAGCGAGGCTTCTTCATCTGCGAGAGCGCTTGCCGCATGGCCTCGATCGCCGCCTCCGCGGCCGTGCGTTCGAAGCCGGCGAGCTTGAGCGCATCCTGTTCAGCGCCCGCGATTTTCTTGTTCGCGGCGTCGATTTCCTCATCTGTGGCGACGATCACGCTGTAGATGAGACTGTGGATCGTGCGCGCTGGCGTGCCCTTGCGGCGCAGCACCAGCGCGGCCTTGCCGGTGAATGTGGCGGTTACGACGCCGGGGACGCAGGAGCCGCCCTCGCGGTCGGATTTGTGCGGTTCGAGCCCGAGCTCATCGAGTGCGAATTTGAGGACCGTGCTCTTGCCGGTCCCAGCGTAGCCGAACAGCCGAAACACCTGCTGTTTGTCAGCCCGGCTCTTGAACCAGTCCTTGATGGCGGCAATGGCGCGCGCCTGAGTATCGGAGGGCGTGATGTCCGTCATGGCGCCACGCTCCAGCAGCGGTCCTGCCAGGGGCACGGCGCGTGCCACTCATCTGCGGCCCAGCCGCCGCGGCAGATGGCAGAGGTTCGGTCGGCAGCGGCGCGCGGCAGAAGCTCCTGCGCTTCGCTCGCACGGACAATCTGCACGGCGCGATCGCTGGCGCGCTGCGCAAGGCCTGCGTCGAATGGCACCAGTTCGCAGTGAAGCTCGAACGTATCGCGGTTGAGCGCGGTGAACAGCGCCGGGTTGGATAGATCGAGATACGCCTGATACAGCGCGATCTGGGCGGCATAGATCGGCCGAGCCAGCACAACTCCCTTCTTGACCACCTCCTTCCAAGGCGCCGCCCCAAGCGCCTTGTTCTCCCAGAGCGCCGGGAAATCCATCGCGACCGGCCCGGCTATGAGACACCCGTCGATGTGGCCCCTGAAGCGTCCGTCGAGTGCAGAAAATCCGAACTGTCGTCCGTCTGAGCGTTGCGTGCGCAGGTCGAAGCCACCTGCACGCAGCCAGCTCGCTACGATGTCCTCGGCACGATGACCGGCTTCGAAGACGCGCAGAGTCTTCGGCTCGAACTCGCGGCCATCGTCCTTGGGGACGGCAAGATAGTCGTATTGAATCTGCCGCAGGCACTCGCGGCCAAGCCCCGACGTGCTGACATAACGCCGCGCCGGCTGCGCCCGGTCGCGAGCACGCAGCGCCGTATCAATGGCCGTGTTGACGGCAATGGTGATTCCAGGCGGTCGGC
>CAZNTY010000512.1:0-12069 GCA_964576085.1 uncultured Undibacter sp.
GGAACAGGCCCTCGAACAGATTGCCGTAGGCCCAGTAGTCATTCCAGTTGGTATAGTGATCGGGATCAAGATTGCCGACGTCCGAGCCGATCGCGATCGTCAGCGTCTTGGCGTTCTGCGACCATGCCGTGTTGAACGCGGCGACCATTGTGGCGCCGGCCAGCGGCAGAGCCGCCGCGCCCTGAATGATATTCCGGCGCGAAATGCGACCGCCTTGATCGTGCTGCATGTTTCCTACCCCCGGAGCTTTGTTTGTTGTTGGATTCTACAAGCGCGAATTTTGCCAAGTCAATCAACGCCGAAAACGCGAGCTCAGTGCGCCGCGGCCTCGCGCTTGACCCGGGTGACGATCTGCGTCGGATCGACAAGACGCAAGGCCACCAGAAGCCACGCCAGCGTGGTCAGCATGTAGATCACCGCCATCGCGTCGATCGACTGGCTGGAGCGGACGCCGGGCGAATAGACCGTGTAATACAGCACCACGACCAGGGTCTGGCTGTCCGGGCCGGCGGTGAAGAAGGTCAGCTCGAACATGGCGATGGTGCGCACCAGAACCAGCAGCAGCGCGGCCAGGATGCCGGGCGCCAGCAGCGGCACCAGGACGTGGACGAACAGCCGACCCGTGCCGGCGCCGAACACGCGCGCCGCCGCCTCGACGCGGGGATCGATCTGCTCGATGAACGGGATCATGACCAGCACCACGAACGGCACCGTCGGCACCAGGTTGGCGAGGATGACGCCCGACATGTTGCCGCCCAGGTGCGACTGGTAGAGCACGGTGGCAAGCGGAATGCCGAAGGTGATCGGCGGGATCAGCATCGGCAGCAGGAACAGCAGGATGATGAACTGCTTGCCGGGAAAATTGCGCCGCGCCAGCGCATAGGCCGCCGGCACGCCGAGCAGGCCCGACAGCAGCACCACCGCGCCGACCACCTCGAACGTGACGATCAGCACATCGTGGAGCTGGAATTCGTTCCAGGCCGAGAAATACCAGCGCGTCGTGAAGCCGGCCGGCAGCCAAGAATTGAACCAGCGCGTGCCGAGCGAATTCACCAGCACCGCGGCGATGGTCGCCAGCACGTTGACGACGAAGAAGATCACCAGGGCCCAGATCGCGAAGGCCCACAGCCGCTCGCCGATGGTTTTTTCGCCGCTCATCGTCAGCCCTTTCCGCCGCCGGCGGCGCCGCGATACACCAGGCCGCGCGCCCCGAGAATCAGGACGACCACGCCGAGCTGGATGAAACCCATGATCATCGCGATCGCGGAGGCCATCGAATAATCGTACTGCTCGTAGGCCGCCTGAAATGCCGCGATCGAGATCACCCGCGTCGCGCCGGCCGGTGCGCCGAGCAGGACCGCCGACGGGAACACCGAGAACGTCTGCACGAATGACAGGCAGAGATTGATCGCCAGCCCCTGCGCCAGCAGCGGGAGGATGACCTGGAAGAACCGCGCCCTCGCCTTCGCGCCGAGCGTCGAGGCCGCCTGCTCGAGCGACGGATCGATGCCCGTGACGTAGGACAAGGTGAGCAGGAAGGTGAACGGGAAACCCGACATGATGAGCGACAGCATGACGCCGGTGTAATTGTGCACCAGACGCACCGGACCAGGCGCGCCAAACGTGATCAGCGCGCGGTTGAACCAGCCCTGCGGCCCGAGATATGTCAGCAGCCCTTCGGCGATCAGCACCGTGCCGAGCGTGATGGGAACAACCAGAATCGTGGTCAGGACGCGCCGTCGCTGCATCAGCCGCACCCGCATCGCGACCGGGATCGAGAGCAGCACGTTGATCAGCGTCGCCGGCACGGCGAGCCACAGCGTGGCGGCGATCGTGTCGTAAAGGAACGGATCGGAGAAGAACTTGACGTAATTGGCAAGCCAGCCGCCGGCCTTCGGCTGGAACGACAGGACGAAGCCATAGAGGAACGGATAGACGAACAGCAGGATGACGAACAACACCGCCGGCAGCACCAGCAGCGTCACGCCGTCGAGATCGTAGAGCGCGAGCCGCGTGCGCAGCGGCAGCCGGTCGGACGTGTCGACGCGGCCTGTCATGACGCCGTTCCCGCATAAATCAGGACGCGCGTGGGATCAGCGGCAAGGCGCACGTTGTCACCCTTCTGGACCCGCGCGCGGGACAGGAAATAGACCTCGGTGCCATCGCTGGTGCGGCCGGAGCAGTAAAAGTCGCTGCCATGATACTGCGCCGACTCGACCGTGACGCTCAGCGCCCCGTCGGCGGAAACGGTGAGGTCGTTGGGACGGATCGCGACAACAGCGTCGCCACCATCGACCGCCCCGATCGGCGTGCCCGCGAAGCTCGCGCCGCCGACACTGACCCGTCCGCCGGAGACCCGCGTGCGGATCAGGTTGCGATAGCCCATGAACTCGGCGACGTCGACGCGCGCCGGGCGGGCATAAAGCTCCTCGGGCGTGCCGACCTGGCGCACCATGCCGTCGCGCATCACCACGATGCGGTCGGCAAGCGAGAGCGCCTCTTCCTGGTCGTGGGTGACGTAGATGGTCGCCGAGCCGATCAATTCATGGATGCGCCGGATTTCGGCGCGCATCTCGAGGCGCAGCTTGGCGTCGAGATTGGACAAGGGCTCGTCCATCAGCACCAGCGGCGGCTCGATCACGATGGCGCGCGCGATGGCGACGCGCTGCTGCTGGCCGCCCGAGAGCTGGCCGGGCAGTTTGTTGCCTTGATCGCCAAGACGGACGATCGACAGAGCCTCGTCGACCTTGCGCTCGATCTCGGCCTTGGGCCGGCCCTGCATGCTCAGGCCAAAGCCGATATTCCGGCGCACGCTCATGTGCGGAAACAGCGCGTAGTTCTGGAACACCATGCCGAAGCCGCGCTCTTCCGGCTTGAGCCGATCGATCCGGGTCTGGTCGAGCCAGATGCTGCCGCTCGACAGCGTCAGCAGGCCGGCGAGGCAGTTCAACGCGGTCGACTTGCCGCAGCCCGAGGGGCCCAGCAGCGCGATGAATTCTCCGCGCCGCACGTTGAGCGTGACGCCCTTGAGCGCGTTGACGGTGCCGAAGCTGCGGCTCATGCCGTCGAGGCGCAGCTCCTTGAAGTCGCGGGCGGCGATAGCCATGCTGGATCATTCCCCGGTCTGCGGGCGAAAACAAGAAGACTGGCGATTGCGTCGCCAGCCTTCCCGTCGTTGTGCGCCGTTCGTTACTTCTTCTTCTGCGAGCCGATCTGCTCGTCCCAGCGCGCGAACGCGTAGACGAGCTTGTCCGGCAGAAGCGGAATCTCCTGCGGATTGTCGGTGATCGCCTTTTCGTATTCAGGCCGGCCGTATTCCTGGATGACCTTCTGGCTGGCCGCCGGAGCCATCGACAGCGGGACGTCCTTCACGGCGGGGCCGGGATAGAAATAGCCGTCGTCGTAGGTGGTCGCCTGCGCCTCTTTCGACAGCAGGTAGTTGAGCATGTCGACCAGCACCGCGAGCTTGTCGTTCGAGATGCCCTTCGGGATGCACAGATAGTGCGCGTCGAGGATCCAGTGGAAGCCCTTGAGGAAGAACACCTTGGCTTCCTTCGGCACCACGCCGAGCGCGCGCGGATTGATGTCCCAGCCCATCTGCGACGGGATCATGTCGCGCGAGCCCTCGCCGAGCTCCTTCATGGTCGGACCGGTGCCGCCCGGATAGTACTCGACGTACTGGCCGAGCTCCTTGAGATAGGCCCAGGTCTTGTCCCAGCCGTCCTTCGGGTCGTGCGGGTCCTTGTCGCCGAGGATGTAGGGCAGGCCCATCATGAAGACGCGGCCGGGGCCGGAGTTCGCCGGACGCGCATAGAGGAAGCGGTTCGGATTGGCCTTGGCCCAGGCGAGCAGTTCCTCGGCCGTGGTCGGGACCTTCTTCACGCGATCGGGCATGTATTCCAGCACCGGGCCGGCCGGGCAGAACACGATGCAGACGCCCTGGTTCGAGGCCAGCGCCTGCATCTGCTTGGCGCCGGGCAGGTAGATGTCGTCGAGCTTGGGCAGCTTCGAGCCGTATTGCGACACGATCGGCACCCAGAGCTTCTGGTCGACGCCGGCCGAGAGCGCGTCGATGCCGGTCAGCACGCCGTCGATATCGACGCGGTTGGCGTCCTGCTGCGCCTTGATCTTGCCGGGCAGCTCCGGCGCGGTCGCCTTCGAGAAGGTGATCTTCGAGACCAGCTTCGGATTCTTGTCGCGGTAGGCTTCGATCGCCTTCTGCGTCAGCGCGAGATTGCCGGCGACGTCGACGAGGTTGAGCGACACCGGCGACGAGGGCAGCGTCAGGTTCTGCGCGAAGGCGCGCAGATCCATCGCCATCGAGCCGGCGATGCCGGCCACCACGGCGCGGCGAGTAGGCTTGAAGTTCATGAGCAGTCCTCCCTGTTCGTATCTGGTTCGGTCAGTGAGATTTGGAATCGACGTATTTTCGCGGCTGCCGGCTTGCCGGCGCCTCGGATGCCCGTGACGACCAATCATGCGCGTCGTCGCGGTCTTCGGCAAAATATTCGTTCTTTTCGGTTCGCAGCCTTTCGATGGTGTGAAAAATGCCGCGCAGATGAACGCGCATGGCGTCGACCGCGCCGGCGCTGTCACGGGCCAGCAGCCGGTCGATCACCGCCTCGTGCTCGGCCAGGATCGAGGCCTGCTTGCGCGGCAGCGTGATTGCGATATGGCGCACGCGGTCCATCTGCGCCTTGGCGCTTTCGACGAAATGCCAGGCCGTGCCCTGGCCGGCGATTTTCAGGATCAGCATGTGCAGATCTTCGTCGGCCCGGAAAAACAGCTCGCGGTCGTCGTGGCGCAGCAGCGCACGCTGGCGGGCGATGGCGGCCTTGAGCCGGGCGTCCTGGAAGTCGTCGAGGCGCTCGGCCGCCCGCTCGACCGCCGCGCACTCCAGCGCCTCACGGGCGAACTGGCTGGCGAACACGTCGCGCAGCTTGATCGGCGCGACGAACGAGCCGTATTGCGGGAAAATCTCGACCAAGCCCTCCTCGGCCAGCTTGATCATCGCCTCGCGCACCGGCGTGCGGGACACGCCGAAGCCGGCCGCGATCTCCTGCTCCGACAGCGTGGCGCGCGGCACGCGCCGGCCCTCGATGATGTCGCGCCGCAGCACGGCATGAATCTGCGCGCTGATGGTGTTGCGACGAAACGAGATCGGCGCGCCGTCCGGTTGTTGACCGGCAAGGTCCGATGGATCTGCCAATGCGTGGGACCTGGCGCACGATTTGGCGACGCGCGCGAGCCGCCGGCCCATTAACTCCTCCCCCGAGGACGTCTTGTTATTATGCTAGTATATTAGTCAGAGAAGTCGAACGACTGCAAGAGGGCCGTGCCCACATGGCGCGGCCCATGTCAGCAGTCCCTGTTCATGCGAGCCATGTCGCGCGGCCCATCAGCGCGGCAAAAGACCGCCCTTCGATTCGATGAAGCCGACGATGGTCTGCAAGCCCTGCCCTTGCCGCAGATTGGTCATCACGAAGGGCCGCTCGCCCCGCATCCTTTTCGCATCCGTCTCCATCTTGGCCAGCGAGGCGCCGACGAACGGCGCGAGGTCGACCTTGTTGATCACAAGCAGGTCCGACCGCGTGATGCCGGGCCCGCCTTTCGATGGAATCTTGTCGCCGGCGGCGACGTCGATCACGTAGATCGTGAGATCGGCGAGCTCCGGCGAGAAGGTCGCGGCGAGATTGTCGCCGCCGGATTCGATCAGCACCAGGTCGAGATCGGGAAACCGCGCCCGCATGTCGGCAACGGCGGCGAGATTCATCGAGGCGTCCTCGCGGATCGCGGTGTGCGGACAGCCGCCGGTCTCGACGCCGACGATGCGGTCCGGCGTCAGCGAGCCGGAACGCACCAGGAACTCGGCGTCCCATTTGGTGTAGATGTCGTTGGTGATGGCGGCGATGTCGTAGGTGTCGCGCATCGCCTTGCAGAGCGAATCCATCAGCGCCGTCTTGCCGGAGCCGACCGGGCCGCCGATGCCGACGCGAAGCGGGCCGTTAGGACTTTTCATGGCGGTTTCCTTCATGCGGGCACGCCGAAGCGCCCGTATTGTTTGAAAGGCGCCGGGTACGCCTGCCGTCCGTCTCCCTCCCGCCTGGAGCGGGAGCGGTGGAGCGCCGGGAGGCGCCAGGGGCTTGCGAAACCCCTTTGGCGGAGCTGGCGCAGCCCCGCCGCACGCTTTTGCGAAAGCGTGCGCGCCCGATGGCGATCAGGCGCAGCGCCTCCCGGCGCTCCACCGTCTGCCAACCTGCCTGGCGCGATCCGGCACGGCGCTCGAGACGCCGCACCGGTCCACGCCAGGCATTTATAGGAATATAATCTGAAAGGCCGCCTGTCAAGGCGCCGGCCTTCAGAGTCCGGCCGGAATAAATGGTCCATCTCTATGGCTCGCCGGACCGTAACACGATCGTCATGGTCGGGCCTGTCCCGGCCGTCCCCAAGCGGGATGGCAAGGCTCTGCGTCCCTGATCGGGATCGCCGGCTCAAGCCCGGCGATGACAGACGGACAGTCATGAGCGGAACAGCCGCGTGTATTGCCGCTCGTGGTGCAGGCCGGCGAGGTCGGCGCGGACGGTCGCGCTGCCGAGATCGTCGAGCGTCGCGGTCAGTGCGCGGCCCGCGGTCTGCGCCACGGCCGGCTCGATGGCCTTCAGCACACGCTGGCTGTCGGTGTGGCCGAGCGGGATCAGCCGCACCGCTGCCGACACCCAGTTGGCCGCGAGCGCGGCGAGAAAAGCATGCAGCGCCGGCGCCAGCGGAATGGCATGGCCGGCGCAGGCGACGCCGACCGCCACCGGATAGGCCAAGGGCCCGCTCCACAGCGTCTGCAATCGTGCAAGCGCATCGCAGGGCCAGGCCGCCAGCGTCACGTCCATGAAGGCGCGGCCGAGCGTGGTGGTTTCAAAATGACGCTCCCGGCCCGGCGCAAAAGCCGCCGCAAGCTCGGCGACCTCCGCGAGCGCCGCGTCATGGCCGGAGGTCGTGGTGCGGTGCGCCTGCGCGAAGAACACGCCGTCGTTCCAGCCCGCGCCGTCCGCAAGCACCGGTGCGAGCCAGCGCAGCAGAGTCTCGACGCTGTCGATGTCGCCGGCCTCGACCGCCCATTCGATGCCGCCCGAATAGGCGAAGGCGCCGACCGGATAGGCCGGCGACAGCCAGGTCATCAGCCGATAGAGCGCGGCATGGGGAATGGACTCGACACCGTCCCGCTCACTCATGATGGCCACCATGAGCGTGATGGTAGGCTCCGCCCTCCGGCTCAAACGGCGCCTCGATGAAAGACAAGGTTGCGCCGAGTCCCTTGAGCATGTCCTCCAGCACATGGTCGCGGCGGATGCGCAGCTTGCCGTCCGCCAGTTGCACGTCGGTGTGGCGATTGCCGATATGCCAGGCGAGCCGCGCCAGGTCCTGCGCGGTCGCCGCCGATATCTCGACCAGCGGCTCGGGTTTGCCGGTCACGCGCACCATCGCGCCGTCCTCCAGCAACAGGCCATCGCCATCGTGCAATTGCGCCGGTGCAGGCAAGTCGAGCAGGTAGGTCGCGCCATGCTCGCCGACGAACACGACACGGCGACGATGGCGGTCCTGCGCCTCGAGCACGATGAAGTCGGTCGCCGAACCGGCATCCCACTCGTGCGCGCGGCGAATGGCGGAGACTCGCTTCATGGTTGCCTCACGCGGCCTGCCGTCGATAATAGCGGTTCGCACCCGCGCGCAGGAGACGAGAGGTCACGATGCCCCAAGCAGCGCTCCAAGCCGCCAAAGGCAAGCACTCGCCGCCCGGCCAGGGCAACGTCTATGCCAAGGCCAACGAGGTGATCGTCAAGATCACCGGCGACGACACCAACCAGACGTTCGAGGTGGTCGAGGAAAACTGCAAGCCGGGCTTCCAGTCGCGCGCGCACTATCACACCAAGGCCTACGAGACGTTTTACGTGTTCGACGGCAGCGCCGATTTTCAGGTCGGCGACGAGCTGTTCCACGCCACCACGGGCTCGTGCGTCCACATCCCGCCGGGCGTCGTGCATCAGGTCACGTCCAAGGACGGGGTGCGCATGCTGATGGTGTACAGCCCGGCCGGCACCGACGGCATGTTCGCGGCCATGCACAAGCTCACCCGGCACGAGATCATGGACGCCGAACTGACCCGCAGGATCGCGCTGGAGCACGACACCGTCATGGTCGAGCAGGCCGTCGACGGCCGCGGCAAGGGAACCATCCTCGGCTGACGCGCGAGGCACGGTCAGAACAGAAAGTAGCGCTGCGCCATCGGCAGCACCTCGGCCGGTGCGCAGGTCAGCAGCTCGCCGTCGGCGCGCACCTCGTAGGTTTCCGGGTCGATCTCGATCGCCGGCGTGGCGTCGTTGTGGATCATGCTCTTCTTCGAGATCGAGCGGGTCTTTTCGACGGCAACGAATTGCTTCTCGACCCCGAGCTTGTCACGCAACCTGCCTTTCGCCGCGACCTTCGAGACGAACACCAGCGACGAGGCCGTCACCGCCTTGCCGTAAGCGCCGAACATCGGCCGGTAGTGCACCGGCTGCGGCGTCGGGATCGAGGCATTGGGGTCGCCCATCGGCGCGGCGACGATGCTGCCGCCCTTGATGATGCAGTCCGGCTTGACGCCGAAGAAGGCCGGCGACCACAGCACCAGGTCGGCGAGCTTGCCTTTTTCGACCGAGCCGATGTGCGTCGAGACGCCGTGCGCGATCGCCGGGTTGATGGTGTATTTGGCGACGTAGCGCTTCACCCGCGCATTGTCGTTGTCGCCCCGCTCCTCCTTCAGCCGGCCGCGCTGCTTCTTCATCTTGTCTGCGGTCTGCCAGGTGCGGATGATGACCTCGCCGATGCGGCCCATCGCCTGACTGTCCGACGACATCATCGACAGCGCGCCGAGGTCGTGCAGGATGTCTTCCGCCGCGATGGTCTCCTTGCGGATGCGGCTTTCGGCGAAGGCCAGGTCCTCGGCGATCGACGGATCGAGGTGGTGGCACACCATCAGCATGTCGAGGTGCTCGTCGATGGTGTTGCGGGTGAACGGCCGGGTCGGATTGGTCGAGGACGGCAGCACGTTCTTGAGCCCCGCGACCTTCCTGATGTCGGGCGCGTGGCCGCCGCCGGCGCCCTCGGTGTGGAAGGCGTGAATGGTGCGGCCCTTGAAGGCCTTGATGGTGTCCTCAACGAAACCGGACTCGTTGAGCGTATCGGTGTGGATCATCACCTGCACGTCGTAGTCGTCGGCGACCGAGAGGCAGCAGTCGATCGCCGCCGGCGTCGTGCCCCAGTCCTCGTGCAGCTTGAGCGCGCAGGCGCCGGCCTTGACCCTTTCCTCGAGCGCGGCAGGCCGCGAGGCGTTGCCCTTGCCGGCGAAGCCGAGATTCATCGGGAACGCGTCGGCGGCCTGGATCATGCGGCCGATGTGGAACGGGCCCGGCGTGCAGGTCGTCGCGAAGGTGCCGTGCGCGGGACCCGTGCCGCCGCCGAGCATCGAGGTGATGCCGGCCATCAGCGCCTCCTCGATCTGCTGCGGGCAGATGAAATGGATGTGGGTGTCGAAGCCGCCGGCGGTGAGGATCTTGCCTTCGCCGGCGATCACCTCGGTGCCGGGGCCGATCACGATGGTGACGTTCGGCTGGATGTCCGGGTTGCCGGCCTTGCCGATCGCGGCGATGCGGCCGCCCGTGAGGCCGACATCGGCCTTGACGATGCCCCAGTGATCGAGGATCAGCGCATTGGTGATGACGGTGTCGACCGCGCCCTGCCGGCTGGTCGCCTGCGACTGGCCCATGCCGTCGCGGATCACCTTGCCGCCGCCGAACTTCACCTCCTCGCCATAGGGGGTGAAATCCCTCTCGACCTCGATGATGAGGTCGGTGTCGGCGAGCCGCACCCGGTCGCCGGTGGTCGGGCCGAACATGTCGGCATAGATGCTGCGCCTGATCCTGGCGGGCATGAGCAGTCAGACCTTTAATAAAGTATAGTGGTCGTCCTCGGCGGCGGCTTCATCGAAAGTCAACGTGGTCGAACATCCGAGCGTATTGTTCATTTCGGCGATGAAATAGTCGGCAAAATCCGCCGGGCCTTGCTCGTAGCGATGAGTCGCAGCAATTGCTTCGCGGTGAAACGGCACGACGAACTCGGGCGCATCGAGCAGCAAATGCAGATGCTGAGCGACGACCTGCCGGGACTGCTTGTAGGCGCGGGCCAGGGTCCAGGCGAATTCCGACAGGACAATCGGCGCCAGCACAAAGCGTTCTTCACTGTTCTTCAGCAACCTGTCGACGGCGGTTGATTGCTTCGGATCGGTGCGATCGAAGATGCGCAGAACGATATTCGTGTCGAGGCCGATCACGCAGTCCGCCGCCTCTTGATCCGTAATTCCTGCTCTGCCATCGCCGAAGCGACAGCGGCATCAATGTCAGCCTGGCTCAAGGGCCGGCCAAGACTGAGCGGCGCCACCTTGGTCCGGCTCTGCAGGATGCTTTTCTTGGCCCGGGGCATCATGACGGCGCGACCATCCGTCCCGACTTCCAAGGTGAGCCGGTCGCCGGCCTTCAACTGCCAGCGCTTGCGAAGGGCCGCCGGCAAGGTGAGCTGTCCTTTGCTGGTCAATGTCATGTCTACTTTGTAAGGCATTTATCCTCTCTCCTTACATTGCTACTTATACCTTACGGCCTGGCGTGGCAAGCCTGTCACAGCTTTCCCATCACCGCCTGGCGGAAGCCGTAGACCGTGCGCTTGCCGGCGAGCGCGACCAGCGTCACCTCGCGGGTCTGGCCGGGCTCGAAGCGCACCGCGGTGCCGGCCGCGATATCGAGCCGCATGCCGCGCGCTCGTTTGCGATCGAACTTGAGCGCCGGGTTGGTCTCGAAGAAATGGTAATGCGAGCCGACCTGGATCGGCCGGTCGCCGGTGTTGGCGACCGCCAGCGTCACCGTCCGGCGCCCGGCGTTGAGCTCGATCTCGCCGTCCTTGATGAACATCTCGCCGGGGATCATCGCCCCCCTCACAGCACGCCGGCGGCGAGCGCGACGCCGACGACCGCGCAGGCCGCGCCCGCGGCGCGCACCAGCGGCCGCAGCCGCAGATCGGACAGCACCACGCCGACCGCGAGGCCGACGCCGTGCAGCGCCGCCGTCGCCAGCGCGAAGCCCGCCATGTATTCGAGGCCGCCGATGTTGTCGGCGACCTCGCTGCCGTGCGCGTGGCCGTGCAGCAGCGCGAACAGGCCGATGATCGCGGCGCCGGCGGCGACCGGCAGGTCAATCGCGAGCGCCACCAGCAGGCCGAGCACGACCACGGACGCCAGGATGCCCTGCTCGACGAAAGGCAGCGGGACATGCGCCATGCCGAGCGCGCCGCCGGCGAGCATCACGCCGACGAAGGCGGCCGGCCACACCCACAGCGCGCGTCCGCCCCTGAGCGCGGCCCACAGGCCGACCGCGACCATCGCGGCGATATGGTCGAGGCCGCTCAGCGGATGGTCGAGACCCGCCGTGAACGACGACACCGCGCCGGCGCCGATATGGGCGAAGGCGGCGGTCGGCGCCGCGAGCAGGGCCAGCACAAATACGATCGTGAATTTCATCGCAGCTCCCCTATCGGATCGGTTGGTGGACGGTGACAAGCTTGGTGCCGTCGGGAAAGGTCGCCTCGACCTGGATGTCGTGGATCATCTCCGCGATGCCGTCCATGACCTGCGCGCGCGTGAGCACGTGCGCGCCGGCCTCCATCAACTCGGCGACGGTGCGGCCGTCGCGCGCGCCCTCCATGATGAAGTCGGAGATCAGCGCCACGGCCTCGGGATGGTTGAGCTTGACGCCGCGCTCGAGACGGCGGCGCGCCACCATCGCGGCGGTCGCGATCAGCAGTTTGTCCCTTTCGCGGGGCGTCAGGTTCATGAGAGAGCCTCAACTCAACCACAGGCGCGGCAGCTCGCAACGCCCGAGCGCGGCGAGGACGCAGACGATGTCATGGCGCAGCGCGGCGCCGTCGCGCGCGCACAGCCGCGCCACCGCGATGCCGTTCCAGGCGGAGATGCCGACCTCGCCGGCGAACTGC
>CAZNTY010000513.1:0-2716 GCA_964576085.1 uncultured Undibacter sp.
GTGACATGTGCGGGTTCTTCAAGGCTTCGTTACAGGTTTTTGTGTGTTTTTGTCATTCGAAAAAATTGTCGAAACAACAGGCGAAAACTCTTACGATGATTCACGGCGTGATCAGGCCACCGACAGGTCCGGCGTTGCTGCAGATTGAAGGCCGGGGAGATTGAGATGCCGAGGAAGGCAAAAAAAGCACGCGTGGCCACGCAAGCGGTCGAGACGGAGGAAGGATCCGAAGAGGTCATCGATCGCATCTGCCTCACACTGACGAGCGCGATCGCGGAAGGAGCGCTCCGCGCCGGGGCGAAGATTCGCGATGAGGTCCTCGCTGAGCATTTCGGCGTCAGCCGCACCGTGGTGCGTGGTGCGCTCGATATCCTGCAGCGCGACCATCTCGTGGACCGGAAGCGCAATCACGGGTTTTTCGTGTCGGAGCCCACCATCGAGGAAGCCAAGCAGCTATTTGAGGCGCGCCACGTGCTCGAACAGACGGTTCTTGTGCTCATCGTCGAGCGCGTGACCGAAAAGGAGCTCGACTATCTCGATGAGTTCAACGAGCAGGACCAGCGCATTCGCCATGGCCTCGACACGCGGCCGAAGGGGCCGGTCAAGAAGTTCCACGTCGAGCTAGCGCGCATGGGCCACAACGTGGTGCTGACCGAAATGGTCGACAAGATGATGGCACGAATCGGCCTTGTAATGTCGTTTTACGACCCCGAGACACACGATCCCTGCGGCGATCACCGCAAGATCATTGCGGCGCTGCGCCGACGCGATCTGGCGGCGGCAAAGGACCTGATGGCCGAGCATCTGGGGATCATCGAAAGGCGCGTCCGCCTTCTGCCGACCGAGGGCGACCAGCAGACCTTCGTCAATCTGCTGAAGGCGTTCTCCTAGCGCTTCCCGGAGCGGCTGCGGGACTCTTCCATTTTCGCAGACACCGGCAACGGCCATTCGGTCGCGCCCTCAATTCGGCGGGTCTATGCGCGCGCCGGTATTGCGCGCGAACCAGGACAGCGGCGACGCCTCGCACCGGAATGAGCAGCGCGCGCCGATTTGAAATGCCGGCGTCTTTTCGGACCCTGCCATAGACCGGCGCATTGTTGCCGGCGTCGCCGGCTGATACCGCAAGGCAGCAACCGACACGCCTGTTCCGGGCCATGCGCTCGTTCACCTCCACGGGTCGCCGGGAGAGCCGCCCGCGCCCGGTGCGTCGATCCGCAAGTTCTCGGGGCAGATGCTGGCGATGGTTCGTGACTGCGAGGCCCAGATCCTTCTTATCTGATGAATAAATATGCAATGATATTAGCGAATGTTTTGGCGCCACTTTTGCCGAAAATAAATCAACGCTCGGAGGATAGAGAATATCATTTTAATATCAGATTCTTACGTTACATCGTCGGCAGGCTTTGGCGGCCGCCTTGCTCGCGCTTATGGCCATGAAAAATGGAGCGGAGGACCATCAAAACACTGTTGCCTTCTGCTCGCGTCTGAATTCCACTGCGTCAATGATTGGACCAGCGGATATGGCGAGATCCTATCCCCTGGATACTACTCATGCGGCGACGGGGCGGACTGGCGTGATCGAGGCTTCATCCCAGGGGATTTCGACTCCGCGTGTGACGGAATTGGTTTCCCGGATTGGGCGGCGTGTGTCCTGGCCGTTGGTCAAGGTTGCCAGCGCACTTCTGGTCATCCTGATGATCGTGTCGCTGACCTTTCTTGCTTCCCGCGCGTTCACCGCCGATCCGGTCAATTTGTTCGTGGGAAATTCGGCGTCCACCGCGACGCGCGAGAAGGCGCGGGCGGAACTCGGCCTGGCGGACCCGCTTCCGATTCAATACCTGCACTTTCTCAATGGACTGGTGCACGGCGATCTGGGGCGTTCCTATCTTACCGGCCGACCGGTCTCCCGGGATCTCGCCGACCGTCTGCCGGCAACGATCGAACTGGGGATCTGTGCGCTGGTCCTCGGGATGGCGGCAGGCATAGTGCTCGGCGTCGTTGCTGCCGTTTATCGCGGCCGCTTGCTGGATATGCTCATCAGGATCCTGACCATCGGCGGACTGGCGCTGCCGCAATTCTGGGTCGGACTCATGCTGCTATGGGTGCTGTTCGTCAGGGCACATGTTCTGCCTGGACCGACTGGCCGTCTGCCGATCGGCGCGTCGCCGCCTGGCGGCATCACCGGCTTCTACGTCGTCGATGCACTTATTCATGGCCAGTTCGACCTCGCGATCGCGGCCGTGCGGCAGCTTATTCTTCCCGTCACTACGCTCGCTATCGGCGTGTTCGCCCCCGTAGCGCGGCTTGTGCGGTCCGCCATGATCGAGGCTCTCGGCTCCGACTACATCCGTACGGCCGTCGCTATGGGCGTACCGACTACACGGACCTGGTTCGCCTACGCCCTCAAGCCGGGGCTGCTATCGATCCTCACCATAGCCGCGGGGCTCATCGGCTGGGTTTTTGCTGGCTCGGTGCTGGTGGAGAGCATCTTCGCCTGGCCTGGTATCGGGCAATTTGCGCTCACGGCGATCAAGTCGTCGGACTATCCGGTCATCCAGGGCTTTGTTCTCTACGTCTCCGTCGTCTACGTGGTCATCTGGGCGGCCCTGGAGCTCGTCTACGGATGGGTCGATCCTCGAGTGAGGGCGGCATGAAGGCCGCCGTTTCGTCCTTCAGGCCTTTCGCGAGCACCCGGACGATCGGCGCGGGCTCCGGC
>CAZNTY010000514.1:0-1921 GCA_964576085.1 uncultured Undibacter sp.
GTGCAGAACGTCAGCTTCGACGTCCACCAGGGCACCATCCTCGGCATCATCGGACCCAATGGCGCCGGCAAGACCACGCTGTTTAATCTCCTGAACGGCTTTCAGCGGCCCGACAGCGGCGAAGTGCTGCTCGACGGCAAGAACATGGTGGGCGAGAAGCCGCACCGGCTTTGCATGGCCGGCGTTGGCCGCACGTTTCAGGTGATGCGGCCGTTCTCGCGCCTGTCAGTGGCCAACAATGTCGTCATCGGCGCCTATGTGCACGCCAGGGACGATGCCGACGCGCATGCGCGAGCCGCCGATGCCATCGCGCGCGTCGGATTGACGGGCGTGGCACACCGCATCGCCAGCGAACTGACGACGAAGCAGCTTCGGCTGATGGAGCTGGCGCGCGCGCTCGCCAGCGCGCCGCGGCTTCTGCTGCTCGACGAGACCCTGGCCGGCCTCGGCAAGAGCGAAGCGGCCGAGGTCGTCGCGGTGCTGCGCACCCTCGCGCAGCAGGGCGTCACCATCGTCATCATTGAACACACCATGCATGCAATGGTCCGCCTGGTCGACCGCTTCCTCGTGCTCGACCACGGCGCCGTGCTGGTCGAGGACACGCCGCAAGCCATTACCCGCGACGCCCGCGTCATCGAAGCCTATCTCGGCACCAAATGGAGCGCTCATGCTTGAGATCATCGGCATCAGCGCGGGCTATTCGAGCATTCCGGTCCTGCACGACGTCTCCATCTCCGTCGGCGAAGGCCAGTTCGTCTCCGTCGTCGGGCCGAACGGTGCCGGCAAAAGCACGCTGTTCAAAACCATCTCGGGCGTGCTGAAGCCGTCCGCCGGCGCGATCCGCTTCGAGGGTGCCGACCTGCTGCTCGTCAAGCCGAGCCGGCGCGCGCATCTCGGCATCGCCCATGTGCCGGAAGGCCGCCACGTTTTCCCGTCGCTGACGGTGATGGAGAATCTGGAGCTCGGCGCCTACACCGAAGCCGGCCGCCGCATGTGGGCGACGAACATCGACCACATCTTCCAGCTCTTCCCGGTGCTGTCCGAACGGCGCCGCCAGCTCGCCGGCACGTTGTCCGGCGGCGAGCAGCAGATGCTGGCGATCGGCCGGGGGCTCGCCTCCGCGCCCAAGCTCCTGATGCTCGACGAGCCGTCGATGGGGCTGGCGCCGGCGGTCGCCGACTTCATTTTCGAGCAGCTTACCGAAATCCGCCGCCGAACGAGGCTGACGATCCTGCTTGTCGAGCAGCGCGTCGCCGAGGCGCTCGAATCCGCCGACCACGGCTACGTGCTCGAGGCCGGGCGCGTCGTGCTCGAAGGCGACAACCAGGCTCTCCGCACGGACGATCGTATCCGTGCGGCCTATCTCGGAATGTGAAACGCAATGCCGCACGCTCGCGGACAACAGGAGGAGTTGGAAATGAAAATAGGACGCAGACAATTTCTCGCTTCGGCCGGCGCAACCGCGCTGACCGCCTCGCTCACCGCGCCGTCGGCCTGGGCGCAGGCACCGAAGGAGATCGAGGTCGGCCTGCTCGTGCCGCTGTCGGGCCTCTATGCCCGGTTCGGCGCGTCGACGCGCGAGGGCGCCGAGATGGCCGTCGAGAAGATCAACAAGGACGGCGGCGTCAAGGCGCTCGGCGGCGCCAAGATGAAGCTGATCGTGCTCGACTGCGGCGACACCGCGGAGAAGGCGAAGAGCGCGGCGCAGCGCATGGTGGCCGAATATCCGAACATGGTCGCGGTGAGCGGCTCGTATCTGAGCACGCTGACGCTGGCGACGAGCGAGGTGACCGAGCGCGCGCACCTGCCGATGCTGACCTTGTCCTACTCGGACCTGATCACCGACCGTGGCTTCAAGTACATTTTCCAGACTTCGGCCACCGCCGGCTCGCAGTCCAAGCAGGCGATGCCGGTCATCCTG
>CAZNTY010000515.1:0-8144 GCA_964576085.1 uncultured Undibacter sp.
AGAACGGCAATGACGAAGCCGAGCCCCTTGAATTGCTGCTGCCAGACCTGATCGGCTTTGATGAAGGGCGCGCTCTGGTCGAGTCCGGCCCGACCCGGCAGTTCTTCCTGGATGTTCACGATCGACGGATCGGACAGCAGCCGGCGGAGCTGCCCGGCGTTCACCCACATCGACACGAACGGGATGTAGTCGAACAGCGTGACATCGCGCGCCGCAACGCCAGCGCGCGCGGCTACCTTGCGCTGCTCGGCGTGCAGCATCGCGATTTGCGTCACGGACTCCTCATCGGCAAGCGTATGGTCTGCGCGCAGTGCCATGCCGAGACCGACGATGATCCGGACCTTGCCGCGCGCGACGGCTTTGCGCAGCAAGGCTGTTGCCGCCATCGTGCGCGAGGGCGCAGGCGCGCGCAAATCGATGAAGACCGGATTATCGGAGGCGACGGTCAGGGTCTGCGCCACAGCGGGGCCGCGCAGCATGGCGACAAAAGGCGCAGCCACGAGCGCAAGGCCCGCACCGATGAGCAAGATACGCAAGTTTACCGGCGTCATGCGGGCCCTCGCTTCCGCAACCGCCGCCGTCCTACCATGAGTCGGACGCGCGCCAGTCTAGGCAAAGACGGAGTTGCGCTTATCCTGTGCTATCGTCCCTTCGCATGAGATCGAGAATCCCTGAGCGGCGGCGCCCGGCAAGGCAAAGCAGGGGCGCGCGCAGGACCGAACACGCCCGCGACGTTGCGATCCTTTACGGCTGGCACACCGTCAAGGCTGCGCTGGAGAATCCCGCGCGGCGGCTGCGCAAGCTGTGGGCGACCGAGAATGCCGCGCGGCGGCTTCAGGAGAGCGGGCTGTCGGTTACGCCGGAGATCGTACGGCCGGACTTCATTGATGCCCGGCTCGGGCCTGACGCCGTGCACCAGGGCCTGCTGGCTGAAACCGATCCCCTGCCCTCAATTGGCGTCGACGACCTCCCCGCCGAAGGCGTCGTGCTGGTGCTCGACCAGATCACCGACCCGCACAACGTCGGCGCCATCCTGCGCTCGGCGGCGGCGTTCGGCGTCCACGCAGTGGTGACGACCGCACGGCATAGCCCTGAAGCCACCGGCGTGCTGGCGAAATCGGCCTCCGGTGCGCTCGAGCATGTGAGTATGGTCACCGTGCAGAACCTGGCGCGCGGCATGGAGGAATTACGGCAGCGCGGTTTCCTTCTCGTCGGCCTCGACAGCGAAGGCGATACCGACCTGGCCGCGCTTACCCTGCGCGCCCCGCTGGCGTTGGTCCTCGGCGCCGAGGGCAAGGGCTTGCGGCAACTGACACGCACGACCTGCGACCATGTCGCGCGCATCGAACTGCCGGGCGCGATCGCAAGTCTCAACGTGTCGAATGCCGCAGCGGTCGCGCTCTATGTCGCCACCCGACAGCTCGCGGACAAATAAAAAGGCGGACCCAAGTCCGCCCCCGTCATCGCCTTGATTTTGAGGATCAGGTCTCCGGTTCGCTTTGGCCGGTCTTCGTCGTCTTGAGGGCTTTGGGTTTCTTCGGCAACGCCCTTGCATTGGCATCGTGGCCGTCGGACTTGCGATAGAGGCGGATACTCATGCGGTCCGGTCCCAGAATAGTGACTTCGGCTTCGGCATGAATCACCCGGCCGCCTGCGGGCTCGGGCCGGACGGACGGCGCAGCCGGTGCAGCGGGCGGTGCCGGCAACTGGCTTTCGTCGATTTCCCTCCGCACGATGATCGGCGGGTCGTCGACTACCCGGATGTGATTCCGCACCACCGGCTTCTCGCGCACGACGATGGTCTTGTCGATCTTGGCCGGTGTCCTATTGGGCTTCCCCCGGTCGCTCTTCTTCACGTGGTGGCGGCCCTTTCGCAATTCCTCGACCAGCGCCGGATCGGTCTTGCTTTGGGCGCGCCGCGTCGGGACTTGCAAGGTGCGGATATAGGGATAAGCCGGGGCCACATAGCGCGGCTGTGGATAGACGTATTGCGGCTGTGCGACGTACGGATAAAGCGGCTCGGGCTGCACATAGGCCACGTATTGAGCTCGCGCGGGGACGGCGAAACCCGCCGCAAGCAGGGCCGCCATCAGGGTGATGCGTATTGCCTGGGCGCGGATCATTTCGATGGAACCGTAACGGACGGCGCAGCACCACCGCTCGGGAAATATTGTTGCTGATTGAGGATCAGCGGCGGCTGTTCGATGGTGTCGACAGGGAAGCTCGACCATTCCCGATGGAAGGTCGTCTTGCCGGATGCCTTGGCCGGTTCGATCACCTCGCGGCGACCGACCACCGGCATCTTGCCGCCGGAGGGGAAATAGCGCCGGCCGGCCCAGGGCGTCAGCCAATAGGCGCGCATGACGATGCCAGGTTCGAAGTCATACGCCACCAGTGGTTCGGCCCGCACGGCTCCGTCCCACGCGCCCGCAAGGTCGGCGGCGGACGCTGCCCCCTGGCCGAGCAGGCCGGCCGCCACCACAAGACATGCAACACAACTGCGCACGAGCGGATGTCCCAACGCACCTGAATTCGGCCGGATTTTATCCGATTGATCTGCGTTGACTGCCGAATTCGGCGAGTAACATTAATTCGGTAACATTAATTTTGTCGTTGCGGCGCGGCGGCAACCGGAGGTTCCAGGCTTCATTTGCCGGGCAATTCGCCCGGAAATGGAGCCTCGCGCTTGTGGCAAGCGGCCGTCGCTGGTAGCCCTGCCCGAACGCCGGGTTAGCTCAGCGGTAGAGCAGCGGTTTTGTAAACCGAAGGTCGGGGGTTCAATCCCCTCACCCGGCACCACCTTTTCCTGAGAATTATGACAAATCAGGACGGCGAATAGCCCCGTCCGGCCTCGTTTCGGACCTTGTTGAGCCATTAAGGTCTGTGCCACACTGGCTGTGTTGGTAACTTCGGAGAAACTCGCATGCCGCAGGGCACAGTTAAGTGGTTCAACCCGACGAAGGGCTATGGCTTTATCCAGCCGCAAGAAGGCGGGAAGGACGTATTCGTCCATATCTCAGCCGTCGAGCGCGCGGGCCTTAGCACGCTGAACGAGGGTCAGACCGTTCAGTACGAACTCGTCGAGAACCGCGGAAAGACATCCGCGGAGAACCTCAAGGTCAAGTAGACCTCGTCGCCCGCGTCCTTTATCGGCCGCATCGATGACAATCTGAACCGCCGAGCGCAACCCGCCCGGCGGATACTTTTATGCTGCCCGCGGCAGGCCCGCGCGGCCGGATCTTGCGCGCATCAGCGCGTCAGCCTCTGCAGCTCAGGGAAAGGCTGCAACGCTGCGCCCTCGCAAACCGCCTTCACCACATCGGACGTCTCGATGAAGCGGTCGAGCTTGCCCAGGTTGTAAAGCACAATGCCGGTCTTGCTGCCGGCATAGCGACCATCACTTTTCTTTGCGTTGTAGCGCAAGCACGAGACGAAACGTTCGGCGGGATCGCCAGGCAGCGTCTTGAGCGCCGGCGGAGAGACCGCCGCGTCGCGTACGTTGCGCGGGTCATTGAGATACGTGCGCATGAAGGCCAGGATATCGTTTTTGTAGTCGGTCGGCGGAATGTTGCGGCTTTCCCACGCATTGCGCAGCTCGCCCTGGGTCGGCTCGATATTTGTCGTGCCGCAGGCGGCGAGCAGCAAAAGTGCGGCCAGCGTCGCCAAGCGTTTCGGGATTTTTTTGCGCGCCAATGTGTTCACAACGATATCATACCGCGCGGACGGAGCTGTGCCAGCATGCCGCCATTGATCTCCCGGCGCCAGGTGATCACCGCCGGCCTCGCGACCGCTGCGCTGGCCGGCAATGCTTTCGCCAAAGCGCCCAGCGCGCCAGCGCAGGCACCGGGCATCTATCGCATGAAGCTCGGTGCATTTCAGATCACGGCGCTCTACGACGGCATCTGGCGGCTGCCGATCGACGAGCGCTTCGTGCACAACGCCAGCGCGGCGGAAGTCGATGCCGCCCTCACCGCCGGATTTCTCGCGCCCCGCGTCCTGCCGGTGTCGTTCACGGCCCTCCTGGTGAATACCGGCAGCAAGCTCGTCCTGATCGACACCGGCACCGCGGGTCAGATCACCGATAGCGCCGGCAGCCTGCTCGACAACCTTGCGGCGGCCGGGATCAAGCCGGCGATGATCGACATCATTCTGATCTCGCATTTCCATCCCGACCACATCGATGGCCTCAAGGACAGGGACGGCAACAAGATATTTCCCAAAGCCGAGATCGCGGTGCCGGAGGGCGAATGGGCCTATTGGATGAACGACGCCAACATGACCGGCGTTTCGCCGCCGGTCCGGCGCTATTTTCTCAATGCGCGGCGCATCTTCCGCGACGTCGC
This sequence comes from uncultured Undibacter sp., assembly GCA_964576085.1. Classification (GTDB taxonomy): domain Bacteria; phylum Pseudomonadota; class Alphaproteobacteria; order Rhizobiales; family Xanthobacteraceae; genus Pseudolabrys. The sequence goes on from CAZNTY010000515.1 coordinate 4,344, forward strand.
CGGCGAGGTCCGCCGCTTTGCGCCGGCCACCGAGGTCGCGCCCGGTATCACGGCGATCGCTGCCTTCGGCCACACGCCGGGCCATGTCGCCTTCAGCGTCTCGTCCGGCAACGACTCGATCCTGGTGCTCAGCGACAGTGCGCGCAATCCGTGGCTGTTCGTGCGCCATCCCGACTGGCAGCCCTCATTCGACATGGACGGACCGATGGCGGTCGCAACGCGCCGGCGGCTGCTCGACCGAGCCGCCGCCGACAAGATGCTGGTGCACGGCTACCACTTCCCGTTCCCGGCGACCGGGCACATCGCCCGCGCCGGAAACGGTTATGAGCTGGTGCCGACGCTCTGGCAGCCGCTTTAGCCGTCATTGCGATCAGCGCGTCGCCGTTCGCAGACCGACGTAGGCGGCAAAGCCTGGCTGAAGCCAGCCGACCGGATTTTCGTAGTGCTTGTCGAACAGGTTATCGATCCGCCCGAACAATGTGACCTGCGGGTTGATGACATAGTCCGCGGCCAGGTTCACGACCGTGTAGGCCGGCGCAGGAGCCGGCACCAGGAGCAGGCCTGGGCGATCGAAGTCAAGCCACGACCCGACATAGACGACCGTCGCGGACATGGTCAGTGGTTCGATCGGCTGGTACGTCACCTTGAGGTCGGCCCTGTGTTTGGGCCGTCGCGTCAGGTCGGTGTCGTTAACGAGATCGCGTGCCTTTGTGTAGGTATAGTCGGCATGGACACGAAGATTATTCGTCAGCTGCGCGTCTACGAAGGTTTCAACGCCATACGTTTGAGCCTTGCCGATATTGACGTAGGTGAACACCGGCGCGAACGTGTTTTGGATCAGGTCGGTGATGTTGTTGTGAAAGTAGGTCGCGCCGAAACGAACGCGACCGCCGAACAGCGGCTGCTCGAATCCCGCGTCATAGCCTTCGCTGATCTCGGGCTTCAAGCTCGGATTGCCGACGTAGCCGAAGTCGCCGATCCCGTAGCGCTCGTAGAGCGTCGGCGCCTTGAATCCCGTGCCATAGCTGGTCTTTAGCTTGGTCTGCGTGCCGGGCACGATGAAGGCCGGCGCGACGCGCCAGGTGGCGTGGCTGCCGAACTGATCGTCGTCGTCGAGGCGCGCATTCGCCACCACCGAGAGCTGCTCCGACAGCTTGGACTGCAGCTCGACAAACCCAGCCGTGTTTCCCGTCTTCGCCGAATAATCGAGCGGACCGACGACCGGGAAGGTGCCGAATGCGCTGCCATCGGCGCGGTCGTCTTCCCGCTCGAAGCCGAGCACGACGGTCTGGCCGGGCACCACCTCGATATTGCCGCGCCAGTTCAGCGACGTGCGCGTGCCGTTATAGACCGATTGCGGCGTGCCGTTCGGGTCCTGGTTGGTGCGATGGTAGTCCGTAAAGTTGACGCCGAATGTGTTGACGAACCGCCCGTCCCACAGCGACCATACGGCTTCGGCACGGCCGTAGAAGTCGTTGTTGTTGTATTCTGACCGGCTTGGGAACGGCGCAAACGGAAATATCGTCGTGTCGTCGTTTGAGTACAGCAGCCGCGCATCGATGTAGCGCCCGGTCAGGTTGATCTTAAGATTATCGTTGACCTGCGCGCCGACCCGGCCGCTGAGCGTCAGGTTGTCGTAGGAATTGGGATTGGCCTTCTGGCCGGGTGGAAGCACATAACCGGGCGTCACCGGAATGTCGGTCGACCGCAGATGCGTGACGTTGAACGCGTAGTCGAACCTGTCTTTTGAACCGCTGAGGCCCGCCGACTGGTTGAAGGTCCCCATCGAGCCGCCTTCGACCCAGCCGGTGGCCTTCGCCGGCCCCTGGCCTTTCTTCGTCGTGATGGAAATTACGCCGCCGATCGCGTTGGCGCCGTAAAGTCCGCTTTGCGGTCCACGCAGCACTTCGATTCGATCGATATCGCTTGCAAGAATATGCGCAAGATCAACGGCGCCGTTTGGCGTGCTTGGATCGCCGATGTCGATCCCGTCGAGCAGAACCTTGACGTGGTACGAGTTGGTCCCACGCATAAAGAGTGCTGTCTGCCCTCCTGGACCGCCGGTCTGCACGACATTGAGTCCGGGAACGGAGGTCAATATGTCCGGAAGCGTTCGGCGCTGTTCGCGGGCGATATCGTCAGCAGTGATGACTGTAACCGAGCTCCCGATCTCCGATGCCGGCGTCGGAATGGTGGTCGGACTGACGACAATTGGATCGAGGATCACTGAAGAGTTTTGCGCAACCGCGTTCGTCGCCAAAAGTGAACTGGCAGCCGCAACGAGGCCGGCCAATTGAAAATGACGCCCCATGATTCAACGCTCCTTCGTTTGCGCGAACGCCAAAGCGCCGCGCATCGGGTGAGACCAAGCCCGCTGCGAAGAAGCGCGAACGCAAAACGCCTTGCGGCGCCTAACATTCTTGCTCGAAGTCGTGGGAGTTTCGCTCTCACGGCCTTCGCAACGGCATTGACGTCACCGCTGCGAAAGACCGCTCCGTACGGACACCCCGTCCGCCGGTTGGGTGACTGCGCTGGCAGGTCTCCTGGCTCGCGGGTCTCACCACTCGTCCGGCCTTCCCAGTTGCCCAGTGGCCGTCTTGGACGAGCGCTCGCCGCTCACAGTTGCGGGGGCAGCCACGGATATCCGCGAATGGCGCGGCTTCCGTGTTCCCTCTTTCGTCTCCGGTGCAAACCGGAGAACCAGCACGGCAAAAATGTTCCCTGAAAGGTCGAGACGAGTCAAGCGTGGACCACGTCCGCCGATGGACTAGACGACAAATCAGATTGTTTGTCCGGTATCCCCCGTGTCTACGAAAGGAGACGCGTGATGACGACCGCTCCGATGTTTCGCCATATCGGTCTTGTGGCTGTCGCCGCCCTGCTCGCCAGCAGCGTTGCCGTGACGCCGCTCCATGCCGTCGACAATGACAAGTCGAAGACCACAACCGGCAATACGACCAATACAAAGAAGAAAACGACCGACAGGAAAAGCTCGTCCGGTCGGACCGGAACCGTTCAGCAAGACGGCAGTCGCGCGGCGGCGCCGAGCATGTCAGGCTACCGGCCAGATCCCGTGACCAATTACTGAACGTCATACCTGGAAAACATTCCGAAAACTCCATGTGAGGGTCCCATGTCTCCTCGGCTCACGTCCACATCCGTGCTCAAACATCTCGTCACCATCGCGTTCTGCGCGTTGATTACGGTCGCGTTCGGTCTCAAGCCCGCCTCGGCGATTGGCACCAACGATCCGCCGCCGCCGAGCGACAGCGGCAAGAAACCGGATAAAAAATCCGACAAGATGAATTCCGAAAAGAAAAAGAAGAAGGATGACAAGAGCGGTGCGCTGACGAACGAGCAGCGCAGGCTCGCCGACGCCAAATTTCTCGAAGGCTATCGCGCCGCGCGCGCCATGATTCTCGACGGGCAATACGAGGCCGGCATCAAGGCCATGCACGCGCTCGGCCATGACGAGCATCCCGACGTCGCGAACTACATCGGCTATGCCTTCCGCAAACTCGGTGACTACGACGATTCGAAAATCTGGTACGAGAAGGCGCTTGCCGCCGACCCACGCCACGTGCGCACCTGGTCCTATTACGGCATGTGGCAGATGGAGCAGGGCAATCGCCTGAAGGCCGAGGATTTCCTGCAGAAGGTGAAGCTGATCTGCGGCAACACCGACTGCAAGGAATACACCGAGCTCAAGGCCGTGATCGACGGCACCGGCAGTTACTGAGCATTTGAGGCAACAATCTAAAGGGCGGCCTTCGTGGGCCGCCCTTTTCATTTGATTTACCG
>CAZNTY010000516.1:0-3895 GCA_964576085.1 uncultured Undibacter sp.
CCTCGGTCGAGGCCATCACGTCGAGGTCGGCAAGCCGCGGGCCTTCGAGCTGGCGCGGCGATGTGAGCAGCGCGCGGTCGATCAGGTTGCCGGCGAGCGCGCCGGCGATGCGGAAGCCGATCGCGCCGATCGGCCCGAACAGCGCGCCGCCGGCGGCGGCGCCAGCGGCCGAGAGAAGAAGTGCAGCCATGTCGAACGACCTGTCGGATTACCCGGCGAGACCCGGAAAGCGAAACGCATAAGCGATGCGTCGGCGCCACCACGGCGCGATCGCGACTTCGGTGACGGCCGCGCCATCATGCGCGTGCACCATCAGGTCGGGCGCCGTGACGATCGCGGCGTGCTTGGCTGGCAGATGCGCGCGCCAGCGGAACAGCAGCACGTCGCCGGGCCCCCACCCTGGCCCTCCCCCGCTTGCAAGGGAGGGTTGGGAGAGAGCAATCGATTCAAGATGCCGCGCCGCCGCCTGCGCCAGCGTCTCCTGCCGCAGCGCCTCCGCCCAGTCCGGCGAATACGGCGGCGCGCGCTCGGGCTCCTCGCCGAGCAGCGCCCGCCAGACCCCGCGCACCAGGCCGAGACAGTCGCAGCCGACGCCCTTCAGCGAGGCCTGATGGCGGTACGGCGTGCCGATCCAGGATCGCGCTTCGGCAACGATCAAAGAAGATGTGAGAGACATGTCTTTGGCACCGTAAAATCAAGGGCCGCCGCCAGACGATTGGCGGGAGATTTCAACCACGGTAGGCTTGCGTCCGATTTGACACTGGAGGCGACGATGAATGTTCTCTCGACCTACCCCCGCATCGCGGCTGGACTGGCGGCAGGCGCGATCATCGGATTGTTCCTGAGCGGCGCAGCGCAGGCGATCACCGAAAGCGTGTTCCAGTATTCAACGCCGCAAAACGGATATTACAGTATTCATCCGGCGTCATTGTCGCCCCAGCATCTCGATCAGCCGCTCAACTATTTTATCGGAGACGAACTGACGACCAACAACGTCAGGTGCTTCCAGACCGGCGTGAACCTGCCCGATGGAGCGAAGCTGACGGCCCTGCGGGTGTGGTATCGGGCGTCGACCACCACTCCATCCGGCCCGATGGATTTTCGCCTTTTTCGCACCGCGCTCGGGTCCGGCGCAGGGAATTTGATTGGCTTCAAAAAGGCCATCATCATCAGCGGCGAACGTGCGACGGAGTTGATTGCGCTGTCCGGCCCGGCCGCCACCGTGCACAACGCACAGTTCATGTACGGCTTCTCGGTTTGTATGTACGTGGTCAATCCTGACGCCGCCTTTGGCGGCGCGCGGCTGAATTACACCTATACAACCGCCGGAGATTGATCGGCGTGCCGATCCAGGATCGCGCTTCGGCAACGATCTGTGGACGGGTGGGCGTCACGATTGCAGGCTTCCGCCGTCATTGCCCGGCTCGCCCGGCACCGGGTAGCTGACAACGAAATCATTGCCCGGAATGTGCGGGAAGCCGCGGAAATTCACGGCATTGTCGAATTTGGCGATGCAGGTGTCGAAATGCTTGTCGCAGCCGGCGGTGACGGTGAAGCCGTCGCCGGCGGCAAGCGGCCGCGGCATCGCCTGCCACAGCGCGATGGTCACGCCGTCGGCATCGACGCGATGGCTCTTCACCTCGACCGCCTGGCCGGCATTGGCGCCGCTGGTCCAGACGAGCCGCCCGGCGGTGAACCAGGCATCGGCGTAGTCGTCGAGGCCCGACGCGCGAAAGACCGAGACCGCCTTCAGTGCGGCGATGCTGCCGGTTCCACGCATCGCCGCCGTGGTGAGATCGACGGTGCAGCGCGCATCGCCGAGATCGGCATTGCAGGTCCTGGTGTAGAGCCGCCCGCAATCTTCGGCGAAACGGTGAGCAAGGCTGCGTAATTCAGCGGTGAAGGCGGCGCCGGTCCGGCGCACCTCGCCGAGCACGCCGGCCTGGAGCTTCACCCGCAGCGACGGCTCGCTCCAATCGACCAGCCAGACCTCGACGGTCGCCCCGTCGTAACGGCCGGCGGCGAGGTCGGCTTCGTTCAGCGTGTCGTCGTTCAGCGCGCCGGTCAGCTCCGCGCCCGTGACGGCAAGGCCGAGCTGCGCGCTCGCCTCCGACGGCGTGAGACCGGACGCGGCGCGGCACGTCACGCCATCGAGCACGATGTCCTGATCATGGTCGGTGAAGCCCTGCGCGATGCCGTCGTTGCGGGTGACGATCCAGCAGCGCGCCAGCGTGGTCACGCCGCTGTCGAGCTTGGCCTGAAGCGCGGGAGGAATGGGAAGCATAAACTTATCTCCGTTATCCTGAGGTGCCCGCGCCCATCAGTGCGCTCACGCTTCTTCGACGCGCTACGGGCGCTCGCACCTCAGGACGACGGCTCAAACTCTGATCTCAACCAGCGGGATCTTCGGGATCGCGCCGGCCGCAAAGGCGGACAGGTCGACCTCGAGGAAATCGGTATCGAAGCGCACCGGCACGTCGAACAGGAAGCCGGCGGTCACCGCCTGCCCGGCCGGTGGAATGTGGCCAGCCCGGAACGTGACCAGTCCGGTTGTAGCGTCGAGCGTGAAATGCGTGCCCGGCGTCTTCTCAACGCCATTGACCGCGACCCGCACGCTGCCCTCGACCGGCTTCACGATCGGGCGCTGGTATGGCGCGTAGGCCGAGCCATAAGTCTTCACGAGCTGGAACGCCGCGGTCACGCCGTCGCCGGTCCCGAGCGCCTGGTCGGTCGGCGTCACGGCGTCGTCCGCGCGCGAGGAATGGTCGAGCCGGTCGCGCCAGCGGAAACCGTAGAGCATGCCGCGCCGCTCCTCGAAGAATGCCACCACCGCGGAGAGCGCCTGCACGGTCTTGACTCCGTAGCCGGCATCGTAACGCCGGCGCGAATGAGCCCAGCGCGCGTTGCGCTCCTCGCGCCCCGAGCCGAGCGTAACGATGTCGGTGCGCCGCTGCGGCCCGCCGGCGCTGCGTAGCGCGATGTCGAGCGGGAACAGGATTTCATGAAAAGGGGTTGGCATTGGCACGTCAAATGTTGCTGTCATCATCCGCGAAGGCGGCTGATCCAGTAATCACAGCATCTTATTGGGTACTGGATGCCCGCTTTCGCGGGCATGACAGAGGGGGAAATCAAAGGCTCCGCTGGCCGCGCGCGACCGCGCGGGCGATCTGCCCGGTGAGATAGGCCTCCGAGCGGCGGAAGCTGCCGGGATCGGGCGTGACGATCTGCACCGTCACGTTTGCCCCGACGGCGCCGCTGGTGGCGACGCCGAGGCGGCCGTCGGGGCCGCGCGCCAGCGGCATGATCGCCTCCGGCCCGGTCTCGCCGGCAAGGCCGAGCCCGCCCGGGCTGAGCGGAAAATAAGTCGGTGCGCCGATGACGCCGCCTGCCGCGAACGGCTTGACCGCGCCCATCGCGGCGGCAAGTCCCACCGCGCTGCCGGACGGAAACAGGCCGGCGAACAGCGAATTGAGGCCGCCGCTGAGGCCGAGCGCCAGCGGCTTGAAGGCATCCGCCACCGCCAGGCTCGACAGCCGCAGGGCGAGGCTCTTGAGCACGTCGTCAAGCGCGCGGCCGCCCGCGCTCGCCGCGGTGAAGGCGCGCGTCATCGCGGCGGCGAAGCCGTTGGTACTGACGATCAGCGCATCGGTGCGGGCGGTCAGGCCGTCGATGGTGCCGCCGAGGTCGCCGGCAGTCGCCGCGACCTCCTGCGGACCGCTATCGAGAAAATCAGCCATCGGGGAACCTCTGCATCAGTTGAACGAAGTCAGTGCGGTCGAGCGTGCCGCCGCGCGGGTTGAGCGCCGAGTTCAGACCCTTGGCCGCCAGCGCGAGTTCGCGTGGCGTCATGCGCCAGAACTGGTCGGGCGGCAGCTTGAGCACGCCGAGCCCGAAG
>CAZNTY010000517.1:0-8242 GCA_964576085.1 uncultured Undibacter sp.
GAACTCTTCCGGGTTGGAGCCTTCCGCCAGAAGTTCGATCGTGCGCCGCAGCCAAGCGTAAGCCGACGACTCGCGCGACAGCAGTTCAGTCGGCGAGCCGTGCCCGTCTTTGTAGAGCGCGTGCGCGGCGATGCCGTATTCGGCGATCTCGTGCATCTCAGTGGTGCGGATCTGAAGCTCGACGCGCTGGTTGCCCGGTCCGACCAGCGTGGTGTGGATCGAGCGGTAGTCGTTCTGCTTCGGGGTCGAGATGTAGTCCTTGAAGCGGCCCGGCACGACCGGCCAGGTGGTGTGCACGATGCCGAGCGCGCGATAGCAATCCTCCACCGTCCGGCAGATCACGCGGAATCCGAAAATGTCCGAGAGCTGCTCGAAGCCGACCGACTTGCGCTCCATCTTGCGCCAGGTCGAATAGGCCCGCTTGCGCCGTCCGGTGACGCGGGCGGAGATGCCGCGGTCGGCGAGCTAGGTGGTGAGCTGCTTCTCGATCTCGGTGATGAGGGTCTTGTGGCGCTCGGCGAGCGCGTTGAGGCGGCTCGACACCACGCCGTAGGCGTCCGGGTTGAGCTCGCGGAACGCCAGGTCCTCGAGCTCCTCGCGCATCTCGTGCATGCCCATGCGCCCGGCGAGCGGCGCATAGATCTCGATCGTCTCCTCGGCGACGCGGCGGCGCGATTCCGGCGGCATGAACTGCAGCGTGCGCATGTTGTGCAGGCGGTCGGCGAGCTTGACCAGCAGCACGCGCACGTCGTCGGCGATCGCAAGCAGCAGCTTGCGCAGGTTCTCGGCCTGCTTGGCCTCCTTGGTGACGAGATCGAGCTTCTTCAGCTTGGTGAGGCCGTCGACCAGCGCGCCGATGTCGGCGCCGAACAGCTGGTCGATCTCCGCGCGCGTGGTCGGCGTGTCCTCGATGGTGTCATGCAACAGCGCGGCGGCGATGGTCGCATCGTCGAGCTTGAGATCGGTGAGGATCGCGGCGACCTCGAGCGGATGCGAGAAATACGGATCGCCGGAGGCGCGCCGCTGCTCGCCGTGCGCCTTCATCGCATAGACGTAAGCGCGGTTGAGCAGCGCCTCGTTGCTGTGCGGATTGTAGCGGCGCACCCGTTCGATGAGGTCGTACTGGCGCATCATCTTGGGCTTGTGCGGCGTGGGCTCGGGTGGCGACGCCAGCGCCTGCCCCGGCACGACCGCAGGCGGCGGCAGCGGCGCCCGGGTACGGGCCCGCTTCTGCATCCGCGGAAGTTCAGTGCTCGAGCGCGCCATGCTCTCGTCGATCCGGCAAAATCTCACGCCCGCCGGCCATCCGGGACCGAAAACCCGAACCGCGGGCGCTCTTTCCAAGATATCACGTCGCGCGGCGGCGGCTGCAAGACTTTGCCAGAACGACGTTGCCAAAATGCCAACGGCCCGGCTGGGAGCCGGGCCGTTGCGAGCCGTTCGGGCTGAAAGCTATTCCGCGTCGTCTTCCGGCTGCTCTTCCGGCGGGGCGAGGCCCTCGAGGCCCTTGAGCAGCTCTTCCTCAGTCATCCGCTCGGCGGTGACCTCGGTATCGTCGGAGTCGGCCCTGTCGCCCGCCGCGGCGCCGATCAGCGGCACCTCGGGCTCGGGCTCGTCGACCTCGACGTATTTCTGCAGGCTGTGGATCAGGTCTTCCTTGAGGTCGCCCGGCGACACCGTGGTCTCGGCGATCTCGCGCAGCGCCACCACCGGGTTCTTGTCGTTGTCGCGATCGACCGTGATCTGCGAGCCGGACGAGATCATGCGGGCGCGGTGGCTCGCGAGCAGCACGAGCTCAAAACGATTTTCGACCTTGTCGATGCAATCCTCGACGGTGACGCGGGCCATTGGTCTGGCACTCCCAGGTGGAACAATTTACGGGGAATTGACGTGTAGCTAGCCTCACGCCGGCAAAAGTTCAAGAGGATTCCTGTTTTGCCTTGGATTGGCCCTAACGCGGTGGTAGCGACAGGGACGAACCGCAGTCGGGCGGAACCGGCCCGCATTTCAACGGGGATGCCGGACTGCGTGGGCGACGTGAATTGGAGACGCGGCGCCCTTTCAATGTTCAATACGATCCAAGAGAGGCTCGCGCCTTTGCGCGCGGCAGCGTTGCGGGCTCGGTCCGCGGATTTGAGCACCACGCCGTTTGAGTTTTTGGATTAGGTTCAATGGAAAGGCCAATGACCCAACAAAACGAAAAAACCGCATTGTTCATCGACGGCGCCAATCTTTACGCCACCGCCAAGTCGCTCGGTTTCGACATCGACTACAAGCGCCTGCTGCGGGAATTCCAGTCGCGCGGCAATCTGCTGCGCGCGTTCTATTACACGGCGGTGATTGAGGATCAGGAGTATTCCTCGATCCGTCCGCTGATCGACTGGCTCGACTACAACGGCTACTCGGTCGTCACCAAGGCAACCAAAGAGTTCGTCGATCAGACCGGCCGCCGCAAGGTGAAGGGCAACATGGACATCGAGCTCGCGGTCGACGCGATGGAGCTCGCCGGCCACATCGACCACATGGTGCTGTTCTCCGGCGACGGCGACTTCCGCTCGCTGGTCGAGGCGGTGCAGCGCCGCGGCGTGCGGGTGACGGTGGTCTCCACCGTGTCGACGCAGCCGCCGATGGTGGCGGACGAGCTGCGCCGGCAGGCCGACGTCTTCCTCGACATCGTCGAGCTGCAGGGCAAGATCGGCCGCGACCCGTCGGAGCGCCCGCCGCGCGAGGCGCACGGCCGCGAGCCGCGCCAGCACACGCCGCAATTCCTCCAGCGTCCGCCGGCGCCGCAGCGCGCCGATGTCGGAGCGGCCGACGACGACTTCGACGACGAATAATCCGATGCCCGGGGGGGCCATCAGCGAGGCGGGCAAGCCGGGGCGCGACTGTCCGCGCTGCCCGCGCCTCGTCGCGTTCCGCAACGACTGGCGCAGGCGCGAGCCGGCCTGGTTCAACGCACCGGTGCCCTCGTTCGGGCCTGTCGATGCCCGCGTGCTGATCATCGGCCTCGCGCCCGGCCTGCAAGGCGCCAACCGTACCGGCCGGCCTTTCACCGGCGACTGGGCCGGCGACCTGCTCTACGAGACGCTCGGCGAGTTCGGCTTTTCTCACGGCCATTACGCAGAGCGGCCCGATGACGGGCTGGAGCTCATCGACTGCCGCATCACCAACGCGGTGCGCTGCGTGCCGCCGGAGAACAAGCCGAGCCCGGCCGAAATCAGGACCTGCCGCGATTTTCTCGTGCCGACCATCGAGGAGATGACGAAACTGCGGGTGATCGTGCCGCTCGGCCGCATCGCGCACGAAACGGCGGTCGTCGCGCTCGGCGGCAAGCGCTCGGCGGTGCCCTTCTCGCACGGCGGCGAGCACAAGCTCGGCCCCTGCCTGCTGCTCAGCAGCTATCACTGCTCGCGCTACAACACCAATACCGGCGTGCTGACGCCGCAGATGTTCAAGGCGGTATTCCGGCGCGTGCGGGATTATCTGGGGTCGTCATCCAGAGAATCTGACCAGCACTGAAGCGAGTAACTGCTTGGGGACACACAGTGCCCGCCTAAGCAAGATGGCCGGGACAAGCCCGGCCATGACAGGTGTATGATCCACTTCTCAGGACGACGGGCTCTTGAGCCACGTGACGACCTCCGCGGCGCTCTTGTCCGGCGGGAACACCGGATAGAACACCTTGGAGATCCTGCCGTCGTCGATCACCCAGGCCATGCGCTTGAGCAGCGTCATGCCCGCGACCGCGAAGGTCGGCAGCCGCAACGCCCTGGCGAGCTGCATTGTCTCGTCGGACAAAATCGGGAACGGAAGGTGCAGGCGCGTCGCCGCCTCCTGCTGGTAGGCGGTGTCCTGCGTCGACAGCCCGAGCAGGTGCGCGACGCCGAGCGCCTTGAGCTCGCCGAAGTGGTCGCGGAACGAGCACGATTGCGGCGTGCAGCCGCGCGCGCCGGGGATGTCGTTCCAGCCCGGCGGCAGGTCGACGCCAGGCACGCCGGTGCGCGGATAGATGTAGACGACGGTGCGGCCTCTGAGCTTCGACAGATTGACCGGCGGGCCGCTGGTCGCCGGCAGCGCAAGGTCGGGCAGCATCATGCCGGTCAGATGACGCGCGCCGCCGTCGTCCTTTGGCGCCGGAATGTTTGGTGGCAGGATGGTGGGATCATGGGTGCCTGGCGCTTCGCTCATGGCTGCTCCTCCGCATACGACATGAACTCCATCAGCGAGCCGTCCGGATCGCGGAAGTAGACGCTGGTGCCCGGCCCTTTGGCGCCGAAGCGTTGCAGCGGACCGCGCTCGATCGCGATGCCGTACGCCTTCAGGTGCGCGACCGCGTCGGCGATCGGGCCGCGCCACTCGAAGCACAGGTCGCTGTTGCCCGGCTGCACCGGCAGCCGCGCCACCTCCGCCGGCTGCACACCCGGCCCGTGCACGTTGAGCTGCTTGTCGCCGAACCGATAAGCCCAGCCGGCCGGCCGCGGCACCAGCTCCGCGCCCAGCACCTCGCCGTAGAATTTGTTCGAGCGCGCCCAGTCTGAGACGTGGATGACGCAATGATCGAGCTGGACCGGCAGCGCCATGGCTATCCTTTCTGCCGGAGCAGCCGGCCGCGTTCCCGCTCCCACGAACGCTTCCTCTCGGTGTCGCGCTTGTCGTGCAGCTTCTTGCCGCGCGCCAGCGCGATCTCGATCTTGGCGCGACCCTTGTCGTTGAAATAGAGCTTGAGCGGCACCAGCGTCATGCCCTCGCGCTCGACCGCGCCGGCCAGCCGGTTGATCTGGCGGCGGTGCAGCAGCAGCTTGCGCGGCCGCTTCGGCAGGTGGTTGTAGCGGTTGGCCTGGAGGTATTCGGGGATGTTGGCGTTGATGAGCCAGAGCTCGCCGCCGCGCGCGTCGGCGTAGGATTCGCCGATCGTCGCCTTGCCGTTGCGCAGCGATTTGACCTCGGTGCCGGTCAGGGCGATGCCTGCCTCGAACACCTCGCCGATCTCATAGTTGAAACGCGCCTTGCGGTTTTCGGCGACGACCTTGAACCGGCGTTCGGGGGCTTTGGCGGCCATCGCGTCCGGTTAGCGCGCCTTCAGCAGGTCGCGGATTTCAGCCAGCAGCTGCTCCTGCTTGGTCGGCGGCACCGGCTTCTCGGCCTCCTTCTTCATCACCCGGCTGATCCCGCGCATCGCCAGGAACAGCACGATGGCGATGATGATGAAATTGAGCGTGACGGTGAGGAACGAGCCGTAGGCCAACACGGCGCCCTGCTTCTTCGCCTCGACCAGCGTGTCGGCCGTGACCTTCGACGACAGCGGGATGAAGTAGTTGGAGAAGTCGAGGCCGCCGGTGATCGCGCCGATCACCGGCATGATGATGTCGCCGACCAGCGAGGAGACGATGGCGCCGAATGCGGCGCCGATGATGACGCCGATCGCGAGATCGACCACGTTACCGCGCAAGGCAAATTTCTTGAATTCTTCGAGCATGGCATCACCCCGCAAATCAATCGGACAGGAAATTTAATTGATGAGCCCGGCGTGCACCATCGCCTCGCGCACCAGCGCCTTCGACTTCTCCGCCAGTGGCACCATCGGCAGCCGCACGGTGTCGGCGCACTTGCCGAGCAGCGACAGCGCGTACTTCACCGGCGACGGGCTGGTCTCGACGAACAGGTTCTGGTGCAGCGGCGCGAGCTTGTCCTGATACTTCAGCGCGGCGGCATAGTCGCCGCGCTGGCAGGCCGCCTGAAACTCGGAACACAGCCGCGGCGCGACGTTTGACGTCACCGAGATGCAGCCGTGGCCGCCGTGCGCGTTGAAGCCGAGCGCGGTGATGTCCTCGCCCGACAACTGGTTGAAGCCCTCGCCCATTGCGGCCCGCTGCTGCGAGACGCGCGACATGTTGGCGGTGGCGTCCTTGACGCCGGTGATGTTCTTGAGCTCGTAGAGCCGCTTCATGGTGTCGACGCCGATGTCGACGATCGAGCGGCCCGGAATGTTGTACATGATGATCGGGATGTCGATCGCGTCGTTGATCGCCTTGAAGTGCTGGTAGAGGCCCTCCTGCGTCGGCTTGTTGTAGTAGGGCGTGACGACCAGCACGGCGTCAGCGCCGGCCTCCTCGGCATGGCGCGCCAGTTCGATCGCCTCGGCGGTCGAGTTCGAGCCGGCGCCGGCGATCACCGGCACGCGGCCGGCGGCCTCCTCGATGCACCACTCGACCACGCGCTTGTGCTCGTCATGCGACAGCGTCGGACTTTCACCCGTGGTTCCGACCGGGACGAGCCCGTTGGTCCCCTCGGTGATTTGCCAGTCGACCAGTTCGCGAAAGGCTTTCTCGTCGAGCGAGCCGTTCTTGAATGGGGTCACCAGCGCGGTGAACGATCCCCGGAAACTCGACTTCGCGCTCGAACCGGCGCTCATGATAGGCTCCTTCGCAACCTTTCAGCGGTCAGCATCCCCCATTGTTATCGGGTCGCGGCCGGAGGTTAAAGCCCTTGTCCCGGCCCGGGACGGGGTTCCACGCGGAAAAGGGCCGCTTCGCCGCGGTTTTGCCGCCTTATCATGAAAGAATGATTGCTCCTGCGGCCGGGGCGTATCAACCTTGTCGGGCGAAACGGGATGTGCCCGGCAATCGAATCTGGCACAAAATCAGGGATCAAGGGTCGAGCCGAGGTGACTGGACACAGCCGTTCTCGCGCGCTCCTGGCGTGCCTTGCGCTTGCCGCCGCGATTGCCGCGGCGGGCACAGGCGTTGCCGCGCCGTCGGTCAAACACGCAACGAGCAAGCCGGCGAAAAAGCCGGCGCTGCGGCCCACGCTCGAGGCCGCGACGAAAAACGCCACGCGCGTCCCGTTGCCGCGCAAGCGACCCGGGCCGGGCGCCGCGGCCCGCGCCGCCTACGCGCAGGCGGGCAGCGCGATGCACGGCAACCTGCTGCGGGCCCGCGCGCTGTTCAGGCCGATGGCGCGGCCGACCTCCGGCCCGTTCGCGGTCGCCTCCACCACCAGCACGTCGGCTGCCGACGTCGCGGCGGTCAAGCGCGTCATCGAGTTCTCGCGCAGGGGAAAGGACGGCGAGGCCAACGCCGCGATGGCGGCGATCGAGGATCCTGTCGCACGCAAGCTTGCCGAATGGATCTACCTGCGCAGCGACAGCACCAACCCGAGCTTCTCGCGCTACGCGAGCTTCATCTCCGCCAATCCGGCCTGGCCGCACATCGCGCTGTTCCGGCGCCGCGCCGAAAACGCCTTGTGGGACGACCGCGCCGACGACGCGACCGTGCGCGCCTTCTTCAAGGACCGCGCACCGACCACCGCGAAGGGCCGCCTGGTGCTCGCCCGCGCCCTGCTTGCGCAGGGCGAGCGCGCCAAGGCCGAGGCGCTGGTGCGCGAGGCCTGGCGGAACGATGACTTCTCCGCCGCGGTCGAGCGCATCGCGCTCGACAAGTTCGGCGACCTGATCACGCCGGCCGACTGGGCGATGCGCATGGAGAAGCGTCTCTATGCCGATGACGCCGAGGCCGGCCTGCGCGCCGCCGAGCATGTCGGCGGCGACGATCTCGCGGTCGCGCGCGCCCGTGCCGCCGTCATCAACAAGGCGAAGAACGCCAAGGCGCTGCTCGATGCCGTTCCGGCCGCGGCGCGGCACAAGCCAGGTTATATTTTCAGCCTCGCAGTCTGGCTGCGCCGCACCGATCATATCGCGGACGCCAGCAAGCTGATGCTCGGCGCGCCGATGGACGCCGCCGCGCTGGTCGATCCGGATCAGTGGTGGGTCGAGCGACGGCTCCTGGTGCGCAAGCTGCTCGACGAGGGCGACTACAAGACCGCCTACCGCATTGCGCGCGATTCGCCCGCGCCGACCAAACCGAATTACCGGGTCGACCAGCAGTTCACCGCCGGCTGGATCGCGCTGCGCTTCCTGCACGATCCGGCGACGGCCACCGCGCATTTCGCCCATATCCCGGACGGCACCAGCAGCCCGCACGCGCTGTCACGCGGCGGCTACTGGCAGGGCCGCGCCGCGGAAGCGATGGGCCACAAGGATGAAGCCTCCGCCTTCTACCGCTCCGCCGCGCAATACAGCGCGACCTATTACGGCCAGCTCGCGCGGGCCCGGCTCGGGCTGAGCGACCTCGGCCTCCTGGACAAGCCGCAGATTCCGCCGGAGCAGCACGCCAGCCTGGCCAACCTCGAGATCGTGCGGGCCGTCGACATCCTCTATTCGCTCGACGAGCGCGACCTGGTCGCG
>CAZNTY010000518.1:0-9868 GCA_964576085.1 uncultured Undibacter sp.
TTTCGACAACATCGCCAAATACGTGCGCGATGGCGGCGCGGTGATGATCGCCGCCGGCCCCGATTACGCGAGCCCGACCAGCCTGTGGCGCACGCCGCTCGATGCGATCCTGCCGGCCGAGCCGAGCGGCGACGTCACCGAGCAGCCGTTCCGCGCCGCCCTGACCGATCTCGGCAAGCGCCATCCGGTTACCCGGGCGCTGGAAGGCTCCGACAGCGATCCGCCGCACTGGAGCCGCTGGTTCCGGCTGGTCGACGTCAGGCGCGCCACCGGCACCAGCCTGATGCAAGGCCCCGACGGCAAGCCGCTTTTGGTGCTCGGCCGCGAAGGCAAGGGCCGCGTGGCGCTGCTGCTGTCCGACCATATCTGGCTGTGGGCGCGCGGCTACGAAGGCGGCGGCCCGCATCTCGACCTGCTGCGGCGGCTGTCGCACTGGTTGATGAAGCAGCCCGAACTTGAGGAAGAGGCATTGCGCCTCGTCGGGCACGGCCGCGAACTCACGATCGAGCGCCAGACCATGGCCGACACCGTGAGCGAGGTCACGCTGACGGCGCCGGGCGGCGCCAACCGCACCGTGACTTTACAGCCGTCCGAGCCGGGCCTGTGGCGATCGACCGTGCGCTCCGACGAGCTCGGCCTATGGCGCGCCACCGACGGCAAGCTGACCGCGCTGACCAACCTTGGGCCCGCCAATCCCCGCGAGTTCGCCGAAGTGACATCGACGACCGACGTCCTCAAGAGCCTCGCCAACGCGACCGGCGGCGACGCGCGCCGGATCGAGAGCGGCAACGGAGTAAACGTGCCGCGCATCGTGCCGGTGCATACCAGCTCGGTCTATCGCGGCGACGACTGGATCGGCCTGAAGATGCGCGATGCCAGCGTGGTGCGCGGCATCGGCGTGCTGCCGGTGTTCGCCGGCGTGATCGGGCTCTTGCTGCTGATCGGCTCGCTGGCGCTCACATGGGCCCGCGAAGGCCGCTGACGCGACCTTCGATGGCCCGTGAAGGGCACTAGCTATTTCTTGTCATTCCGGGGCGCGCACAAAGTGCGCGAACCCGGAATGACAAATGAGAACTTTAGTAGCCGCTAATCCCAATCTGTTCGGACGGTGCCGGTCACGCCGGCGAAGGCGCCGGGCACAAGCTCCGCGACCAGGAGCCGCGCCGGATCGACCGGGCCTGGCATCCTGACCTGCCCTTTCGGAATCGCCTTGAAGCCGTGCCGCCCATAATAGGGCTCGTCGCCGACCAGCAGCACGAGCCTGTGGCCATTGGTTTTCGCTTCAGCCAGCGCGCGCTCGATCAGCGCCTTGCCGACGCCGCGACCGCGGAACGGTGGTTCGACCGTGAGCGGGCCGAGCAGCAGCGCCTTTACCGCGTCGATGCGGATCGGCGTGAGCTGCACCGAGCCGACCAGCAGCGTGCCGATGCGCGCAGTGAACGACAATTCGCGCTTGTGGCCGCGCCGCTCGCGCAGCCGGTAGGCCGTGCGCGCGAAGCGGCCGGGGCCGAAGGTGCGCTCGTGCAACCGTTCGATCGCAAGCGCGTCGGCCGACGTTTCCGGCTGGATATTGAGAGAGAGTTCGGTCATCGAGCGGCGCATCCCCCGCTGTCATGCCCGGGCTTGGCCCGGGCATCCACGCCTTGGCTGAGGCATAAAAGACGTGGATGGCCGGGACAAGTGCCACGACCGGGCCGGCCCTGGCCCGGACCCGGTTGCCTGGCCAGGACGGTGTAGTTGGCTTTGGGATGAACTAATTAACAGCCGAGCAGCTTGAGACAGGCACAGGAGCGCAATCATGGGCCAACTCATTGACGGCGTCTGGCAGGATGACGTCGCGCAGCACAAGGATGGGCGTTTCGTCCGTCCGGCAACACGCTTCCGCAACTGGGTGACGCCGGACGGCGCGCCGGGACCGTCTGGCACAGGCGGCTTCCCGGCCGAAGCCGGGCGCTATCATCTCTACGTCTCGCTCGCCTGCCCCTGGGCCTCGCGCACCATCATCTTCCGCAAGCTCAAGCGCCTCGAGGACGTGATCTCGATGTCGGTCGTGTCCTGGCATATGGGCAAGGACGGCTGGACCTTCGATGCCGCCACCGGCTCGACCGGCGATGCCGTCAACGGCAAGAGCAGATTATCCGAGATCTACGTCGCGGCCGACCCGCGCTATACCGGCCGCGTCACCGTGCCGGTGCTGTGGGACAAGACGCGCAGGACCATCGTCAACAACGAGTCGGCGGAGATCGTCCGCATGCTCAATTCGGCATTCGACGCCTTCACCGACGTGCGCACCGACTACTATCCGCCCGCGCTGCGCGCCGAGATCGACCGCCTCAACGACATCATCTATCCGAACGTCAACAACGGCGTCTATCGCGCCGGCTTTGCCAAGACGCAGGCCGCCTACGAGGAAGCGTTCCGCAACCTGTTCGACACGCTCGACGACATCGAGGAGATTCTCGGCCGCCACCGCTATCTCACCGGTAGCCAGATCACCGAGGCCGACTGGCGCCTGTTCGTGACGCTGGTGCGCTTCGACGCCGTCTACTACGGCCATTTCAAGTGCAACTGGCGCCACATCTGGGACTATCCGAACCTGTCGAACTACCTGCGCGATCTCTATCAGGTGCCGGGCATCGCCGAGACCGTCAGCATCGAGCACATCAAGCGGCACTACTATACGAGCCAGCCGCAGGTAAACCCGAGCGGCATCGTGCCGCTCGGGCCGCCGCTCGACTTCACCGCGCCGCACGACCGCGCAAGATTTGGCTGATCACCAGAACTCCGACACCGGCACGCCGTCGAACACCTCGGCGAGGCGTCGGCGCGTTCCTTGTGTCGTCTCGGCCGGGAGATTGTCGCGCGCGAAGAAGCCGCACTCGGCGATCTCGAAATTCGGCCGGGGCGAGCCGTGCTGCTCGAACTCACGCACGATGAACAGCGCCACATGGTCACGCCGTGACGCCTGCCGGTTGAGATAGACGCCGTGCAGCGCAGGCTCACCGGTCAGCACGACATTGCCCTCCTCGCGCAGTTCGCGCCTGAGCGCCGCCGCCATCGTCTCGCCGGTCTCGACGCCGCCGCCGGGCAGATGCCAGCCCCGGACATAGCCATGCCGGACCAGCAGGATGCGGCCGTCGGCGTCGATGACCAGGCCGCGCACGCCAAGCGTCGCGGCGCGCGCAAACCGCCAATAGACGTGGAACAGGCGGCGGGTGACCGGCTCCAGCGTCGTCCTCATGCGATTCATGGGCTTCCTATCGCACTCGGAACCCGACCCGGGAAACAGGACTTTTCTCTTTAGAATCTTTCTAATATAGAACCGACCGTCTCGCGAGGCCCCGTGAAGCGATTTGTCGATCTCAGCGAACAGGAAGTTCTCGCCCTCGCGATCACCAACGAGGAAGAGGACAGCCGCATCTATCGCGACTTCGCCGAGGGCCTGCGTCAGCAATTCCCGGCCTCGGCCAGGGTATTTGATGAAATGGCCGAGGAAGAGATCGGCCATCGCAGGCGCCTGTTCACGCTCTACCAGGAGCGCTTCGGCGACTACCTGCCGCTGATCCGGCGTCACGATGTGCGCGATTTCCTTCCGCATAAGTCGAAGCCGTTATGGCTGATGCGACCCCTGCGGCTCGACGAGGTCCGCAAGTTCGCTGAGCAGATGGAAGCCCAGGCCGAGCGATTTTATCGCAAGGCGGCGGATAACACGCGCGACATTCCGGTCCGCCAGCTCCTGCTGGAGCTTGCCGAGGCCGAGGCCGGGCACGAAAGCCTGGCGCACAAGCTCGCCGAGACCGTGCTCGACGCGCCCGCCCGCGCCCGCGAAGACGAGAACGCCAGGCGTCTGTTCGTGCTGCAATACGTCCAGCCGGGTCTCGCCGGCCTGATGGACGGCTCGGTCTCGACGCTGGCGCCGCTGTTCGCCGCGGCCTTCGCCACCCACAACACCTGGCAGACCTTCCTCGTCGGCATCGCCGCATCGGTCGGTGCCGGCATCTCGATGGCCTTCGCTGAAGGGCTGTCCGATGACGGCTCGCTCACCGGGCGCGGCTCGTCGTGGATCCGCGGGCCGGTCTGCGGACTGATGACGGCGCTCGGCGGCCTCGGCCACACGTTGCCCTACCTGATCCCGCATTTTTTCGTGGCGACTGCCGTATCCGTCACCGTGGTCGCGTTCGAACTCGGTATTATTTCCTGGGTCCGCATGCGCTACATGGACACGCCGTTCCTGCAGGCGACGTTCCAGGTCGTGCTCGGCGGCGTGCTGGTGTTCGTCGCCGGAATCCTGATCGGCAGCTCATAGAGCGGCCTTTCAATGTCATGCTCGGCGAGCGGGCGGGGCCGTGATAACGGATAGCTATGTTCACCCTCGCGCATCTGTCCGATCCGCATCTTGCTCCGTTGCCGGAGGTCCATTGGGGCGACCTCGCGGGCAAGCGGCTGACCGGCTATCTCAACTGGCAGCGCAAGCGCCGTTTCGTTCACGACCCGGTGACGCTGCGCCGGGTGATCGGCGACCTGAAGACCACCCCGACGGAGCACATCGCGATCACCGGCGATTTCGTCAACATCGCGCTGCCGGAGGAATTCGAGCACGCGCGCCGATGGCTCATGGGCCTCGGCCCGCAATACGACATCACGGTGATCCCGGGCAATCACGACATCTATGTCGCCGGCGCGCTCGACATGATGCGCGACGCCGTCGCCGCGTCCATGCGCGGCGACGACGACAGTATCGCGTTTCCTTTCGTGCGCCGGCGCGGACAGCTCGCGATGGTCGGCCTCAACACCGGCGTTCCGACACCGCCATTGATTGCGACCGGGCGGCTCGGGGAAACGCAGCTGGCGAAGCTGGCGCACACGCTCGCCGCGCTCAGGGCCGAGCGCATGTTCCGCGTGGTGCTGATCCATCACCCACCGGTGAGCGAAACGCCCGCGCACAAGCGCCTGATCGATGCGGCGGATTTTCTCAAGGTGATCGCTGCGGAGGGCGCCGAGCTCATCCTGCACGGCCACGACCACCTCGACCAGCTGCATTGGCTGCCTGGCCCCGGCGGCCGCGTCCCCGCGGTCGGCGTGCCGTCGGCGTCGGCCGCGCCCGGCACCAGCGCCAACGCGGCGGGCTATAACCTCTACCGCATCGAAGGCGAGCCGGGCGCCTGGCGCTGCGAGATGGAATCCCGCAGCGTCGGCAGCGACGGCAAGGTCATTATGCTGAAGCGGATGGTGCTGACGGCTTAGCGCGTGGCGAAGAAGGCGAGCACGATCAGCGCGCAGACGCCGACAATCAGGCCCAACACGAAGGCGCGGACCGCACTCCAGCGCCGGCGACGCCGGTCGATCTCGGCAGCACGTTGCGCGACCACCGGATTGGTCGCGGCATCATCCGCCAGCGCACGCTCGCGCTCGACCAGACGTCGCGCAACATAGCGCGTCACGGCATCGACGATCGCCGGCACCTCGTAGGATTCGGCGAGCAGCGTGCGGCCGAAGCGCGTGTCCTGCACGAAACGATAAATACGCTTGTCGCGGCCCATCGCGACATGGGCGATCGCGTCGATCCACAGCCGCGGGGTGTCGCCGCGGCTCAGCCCGCGGTCGAACAATTCGACGCTCGCCGGAATGTCCTTGAACAGAGGATCGAGCGCGTCGTTGAGCAGTTCGAGCCGTGCGAGCTCGGCATCGCGCAGATCGACCACGACGCCGGTGCGCTCGGCGGCGTCGATGCGCGCCGCGCGCACGGCCTCCAGCAGCGGTTTCGGTTCGGCGGTTTTTTCAGCTTCGGCCATGCGTTAGATGTAGCAAGCCCCTCTCCTGCCGAAAAGCGGAAAATCGTGGTTTTTCAACGTCCTCGTTGGTTAACAATCGGTAAAATTTTAGCCATCGGCCGCTAAACGCAGCGCCCGCCGTCGACTTCCATGATGTTGCCGGTCAGGAACTTCGCTTCGTCCGAGGCGAGGAACAGGGCGGCGTCAGCGATGTCCTGCGCGGTGGCGAGGCGGCCGAGCGGCACGGTAGCGATGAATTTCTCACGCTGACCCGGCGCCGGGCCAAGGAAGGTCGGCAGCAATGGCGTGTCGGTCGCGACCGGCGCGATGGCGCAGACGCGAATTTTGTCCGGCGCCAGCTCGACCGCGAGCGTCTTGGTCAGATTGTGCACGGCGCCCTTGGTCGCATTGTAAGCGGAGAGACCCGGGCGCGGCCGCACGCCCGCGGTCGAGCCGATGTTGACGATCACGCCGCCGCCCTTTCCGCGCATCACCGGCACCACAGCCTGCGTGAACAGGAACACGCCCTTCACGTTCACGTCGAACACGCGGTCGAACTCCGCCTCGTCGATCTCCAGCAGCGGCTTGTTGACATGCGCGACGCCGGCATTGTTGACGAGGATGTCCGGCGCGCCGAACGTCGATTGCGTCGCCGCGACAGCGCGGGCGATGTCGTCCTTGCTCGTCACGTCGCAGGCGATCGCGATGGCGCTCTTGCCGATTGCGCCCGCCACCTTGTTGGCGGCCTGCGCATTGACGTCGAGCACCGCAACTTTCGCGCCCTCGCGCGCATACGTATGAGCGATGGCCTCACCCATGCCGGAGCCGGCGCCGGTGACGATCGCGACCCTGTCCTTCAGCCGCATGATGCTTCACTCTTTCGGAACGACGCCGTAAGGCGCGGCCCAGCCGAGCCCGTCCTCGGTGCGGCCGCGCGGCTGATACTCGGCGCCAATCCAGCCTTTGTAGCCGAGCCTGTCGATTTCGCTGAACACGAAAGGATAGTTGATCTCGCCGTCTGCGTCCGGCTCGTGTCGGACCGGCACTTGCGAGCATTGCAGGTGCGCGATCAGCGGCTGGTATGTCTTGAAACGCTCGATAAGATCGCCGCCGACAATCTGCACATGATAGAAATCGTACTGGATGAACACGTTGTCGCTGCCGACCAGGCCGAGAATATCGGCGGCATGTTCGACTCGGTTGAGAAAATAGTTCGGCACGTCGCGCGGGTTGATCGGCTCGATGTAAAGCTTGACGTTGCGGTCCGCGGCCTGACCGGCAGCGCGCTTGAGGTTTTCGACGAACACTTTCTCCGCCCTGCCCCGGTCGTCCGGCGGCACCTTGCCGGCAAGGCAATGGATGGCGAGCCCGCCAACGGTCGAGACGTAATCGAGGGTCTGCGCGAACGCGGCGCGCCAATCGTCCTGACGCCCCGGCAAGGCGCCGAGGCCGAACTCGCCCTCACCACCCTGCGGCGTATTGATGCCGAGCACTTTGAGCTTGTTGCGCTCGGCGGCGCGCTTGAACTCATCCGCCGGCACGCCGTCGGGAAAACGCCCTTCGATGGCCGTGAAGCCGGCCGCCGCCGCCGCGTCGATGCGTTGCAGGAGCGGCCGATCCTTGAACAGATAGCCAAGATGAGCAGAAAACCGAGGCATTGCTTTTTCCCTTGCGACTCGCCGCCGGCGACTTGCGCGCGGGCGCGCCGCCGTATTCATTAGCGGCCCCAGCCCCGCCACGCCATCCCCGGATCGATCATGTCAGCCAACGACGCCTTCCATATCGCCATCCTGCCCGGCGACGGCAGTGGCCTCGAGGTGATGGCGCCGGCGCTCGAAGTGCTGCGCAAGGTCGAGGCGGCGACGCCGGGGCTGACATTCCGCTTCACCGAAGCGCCGGCCGGCGCCGCCCACTACAGGGAGACCGGCAAGTCGCTGCCGGAATCGACCGTCAGGCTGTGCGAGGAGGCCGACGCCATCCTGCTCGGCGCCTGCGGGCTGCCCTCGATTCGCTATCCCGACAACACCGAGATCATGCCGCAGGTCGAGCTGCGCTTCATGTTCGACCTCTATGCTGGGGTGCGGCCGGCGCGCCTCGTGCGCGGCGCGCCGTCGCCGATCGTCGGCGCGCAGGAGCACGGCATCGATTTCGTGCTGATCCGCGAGTCGACGGAAGGGCTGTTCGCGTCGATGGGCAAGGGCGTCACCACGCATGACGAGGCGCGCGAGACGCTCGTCGTCACCCGCGACAAGACCGAGCGTCTGTTTGACTTCTCGCTCCGCCTCGCGCAGCGCCGCAAGGCACGCGGCAAGCCCGGACGGCTGACGCTGGTCGACAAGGCCAACGTGTTCAAGGCGTTCAACTGGCAGCGCGCCATTTTCAACGAGCGCAAGCCGAAATTTCCCGACGTCGCGACCGACATGCTCTACGTCGACGCCTGCGCCGCCATGATGGTGAAGAAGCCGTGGGACTTCGACGTGATGGTGATGGAGAACATGTTCGGCGACATCCTCTCCGACCTCGCCGCCGGGCTGATCGGCGGGCTCGGCCTCGCGCCGTCGGCCGACATCGGCGACAAGCACGCGGTGTTCCAGCCCTGTCACGGCACCGCGCCCGACATCATGGGCCAGGGCAAGGCCAACCCGACCGCGATGATCCTGTCCGCCGCGATGATGCTCGACTGGCTCGCCGACCGGCACGACATGCCGGCCGCGGGCGAGGCCGCATTGCGGATCGAGCGCGCGGTCGACAAGGCCTACGAGACCGTCAGGCCGATGGAGTTCGGCGGCCGGGATGGCACCGCCGCGATCGGCAAGGCCGTGCTGGCGGCGCTGGGATGACGCCCGTTGTTGTCATCGTCCGCGCAGGCGGACGATCCAGTATTCAATGACTCCAAGATAAAACTGATGTGCGGTGTTTACTGGATCACCCGCTTTCGCGGGTGATGACACCAAAGCAAGCTACAGCCCGACGAACTCCCGGATCGCCGCCAGGAATTGCTGCGGCTGCTCGAGCGGCGGGCAGTGACCGCAGTCTTTCAGCTCGACGTAGTGCGCGCCTGGCGCCTTGCCGGCGAGCGCCTTGGCGAGCGACGGCGGAATGGCGGCGTCCTGCCCGCCACCGATCACCAGCGTCGGCACCTCGAGACGATGCAGCAGCGGCACCAGGTCGGCGTCCTGCAGGACCTTGCAGGCGTCGGCGAAGGCCTTGGCGTCCGCGCCCAGCAGCGCGCGCTTGCATGTTTCGGCCGCTTCCGGATGCGCGGCGAAATAGGCCGGCGCGCAGACGCGCTGCAGCGCCAGCGCAGCAACACCGGCCAGCCCGCCCGCCACGGCAGCTTGGGCCATCGACGCAACCGCCCTGCGGACCTCGTCCGGAAGACTGGCGGCGGCGTTGCTGACCACCAGCTTCGCGACACGTTCGGGATGGTCGAGCACAAACGCCAGCGCCAGCGTGCCGCCAAAGCCGTTGCCGATCAGGATGGAATCCCTGTCGATACCGAATTCCTGGAAGCCGTCCTCGATGCGCGCGACATAGGCGTCGAGCAACGCGGTGACGACCGGCTCCGAGCCGTGGAAGCCCGGCAGGTTGAACAATGTGACCCGGTGCTTTTCCGCCAGCGCCGGCAGCACCGGATCGAAGGCATGGCGGTCGGCCAGCAGCGAATGCAGCACGACGATATCGCGGCCCTGCCCGATCCGCGCCGCGGTGAGGGCACCGTGCCCGGCGGTGAGTTGCTGCAATTGCATCAAAACGGTCACGGCCCTTAACCGTGAGACGGGTTGGACGGTTCCCGATATGTCAAAGGGTGGCTGGCGCCCTGTCCCTTCGGTTGTCATTCCGGGGCGCGAGCCATAAGCGCGTTCACGCGCGTCTTCGACGCGCTATGGCGAGCGAACCCGGAATCCAGGGGCGGCACGGCGAGCGGCTCCCGAATTCCGGGTCCGGCGCTCACGCGCCGTCCCGGACTGACAGAGACCTAATTCCCCTCGCGCCAGATGCCGAGCGCTTCCTGCGCCGGCCGGTCGGAGATCGAGAACAGCACCGACTCCTCGGCCGCATTGTGCTGGTAGCGCTTCCAGGGCGGCACCACGAAC
>CAZNTY010000519.1:0-2592 GCA_964576085.1 uncultured Undibacter sp.
ACTCGGCCATCGCCCAGGTGATGGGCGTAACCAATGCGGTGACCATCGATCCCAGGGGCATCAACCCGATCACCCTGATCGGCCCCGGTGCCGGCGGCACCGCGACCGCCTCGGCGGTCCTCTCCGACATCGGCGATGTGGCCCGCGGGGTGAGGACGGCTCCGTTCGGCCGCCCCGCCGCGCGGCTCGCCTCGGTGCGCAAGGCGCCGATGCAGCGCCACGAGGGCGGCTACTACATCCGCCTCATGGCGCGCGACCGGCCGGGAACCGCGGCGACTATCGCCAAACGCCTCGCCGAACAGAGGATTTCGATGGAATCGATCGTGCAGCGGCATGGCCAGAACGGCGGCAACTCCGGCAGCGCGGTTCCCGTCATTCTCATCACCTATGCGACCAGCGAGGACGCGGTGCGCAAGGCCCTTGCCGCGGTCGGCCGCGATCGGGTGATCTCGGGCCGGCCCCAGGTGATCCGCATCGAGAAGAACTAGGCGCATGATCCCGAAAAGTGTGAAGCGGTTTTCGGACAAGATCATGCGCCGAGGGCATTGCTGAGGTTGCTTTAGTGTGATAACCATTTAGCGTGAAGCTATATGACGGCGCCGCGCGATCCGACCCTCGATGTGCTTCTCGCTCTCGACGGGCAGGTTCTCGTGGTGGACCCGGAGGCCGGCCACTGGGTCCGCTTCGTGGTGACACGGGTGCCGGTGTCGCCGCAGAAGCCGCACGGCGTCGATTATTCGCTGACGCTGCACGGCCCTGATGGCGAGCGGCTGGTCGGTTTCGACAATGCCCATCGGGTCGGGCGGCAGAAGCGCGGCGGTCCGCAGGACCATCGCCACCGGCTGCGGAGGATCCGGCCTTATGAATACCGGGATGCGGCGGCGTTGCTCGCCGATTTCTGGGAAGCGGTGGATGCGGTGCTGCGCGAGAGAGGAGAGATCCCATGACGACGCTGAAGGTGGGTATCGCCAGTTATGAGGAGATGAAGGCCCGCACAATGGCCGTGGCGCGCGGCAAGCGCCGGGTTTCGCCTCGCGAGCCGAAGGTCTGGTTCACGTCGACGGAATCCTTCGCCAAGGTCCTGTCGGCCGGCAATCGCAGGCTGTTGCGCGTCATCGCCGAGAAGACGCCCGGATCGCTGGACGAGTTGGCACGAATCACCGGCAAGGCGAAGTCGAACCTGTCGCGCACGCTGCGGACGATGGAGGGCTACGGCCTGGTCCGTCTCGAACGCGGCGCGCGCGGCCGGATCACGCCAAAAGTCATGCATGAGCGGGTGGAACTGGACCTGCCATTGACCCTTGTCCGCAAGGTAGGCTGAGTTCACCGCCTTGTTCTGAATTGATAAAGACAGACTGAGTGGCGCTGCGAGCAACTTGCCCGCCCGAACGGAGACGAGGGGACGATGCCATCGATCACGGTTCAGCCAGAGCATCTGCTGGAACGCATCCTGACGCTGGAGATCGTGCGCGTCACCGAGCGCGCGGCGGTGTCGTGCGCGCGGCTGCGCGGCCACGGCAGGGACAAGGCCTCCGACCAGGCCGCGGTCGACGCCATGCGGCGCGAGCTCAACAAGCTGCCGATCGACGGCACCGTGGTGATCGGCGAGGGCGAGATCGACGAGGCGCCGATGCTGTTCATCGGCGAGCAGGTCGGCAACAGGAACGGCCCCAAGGTCGACATCGCGGTCGATCCGCTCGAGGGCACCACGCTCTGCGCCAAGAACATGCCGGGCGCGATCGCCACCAGTGCGATCGCCAATGCCGGCACGCTGCTGCACGCGCCCGACTGCTACATGGAAAAAATTGCGATCGGCCCCGGCTATCCCAAGGGCGTGATCGACCTCGATGCGCCGGCCGACGAGAACATCATGAATCTCGCCAAGGCCAAGGGCGTCAAGCCGCACGAGATCACCGCGATCCTGCTCGACCGGCCGCGCCACGCCGAGATCATCGCCGCGGTGCGCAAGACCGGCGCCGCGGTGTCGCTCATCAGCGACGGCGACGTCGCCGGCGTGATCCACTGCGCCGAGCCGAAGACCGGCATCGACATCTATCTCGGCATCGGCGGCGCGCCGGAGGGCGTGCTGGCGGCGGCGGCGCTGCGCTGCATCGGCGGCCAGATGGAGACGCGGCTCATTCTCGATACCGAAGAATTGCGCGAGCGCACGCGGACGATGGGCATCAAGGACCCGAAGAAGAAATACACCATCGACGACATGGTGAAGGGCGACTGCCTGTTCGCCGCGACCGGCGTCACCACCGGCGCGATGCTCGACGGCGTCAAGTTCGGCAAGGACGTGATCGAGACCGACACCGTGGTGATGCGCTCGGTCACCGGCACCGTGCGGCGCGTCCGCGCCGAG
Organism: uncultured Undibacter sp.; assembly: GCA_964576085.1. Lineage (GTDB taxonomy): Bacteria > Pseudomonadota > Alphaproteobacteria > Rhizobiales > Xanthobacteraceae > Pseudolabrys. Next base: position 2,366 of record CAZNTY010000519.1, read on the forward strand.
CACCGGCAGCTGGACAAATTCTATCTGGATTGATCATGCATCGCGTGAAACGCGCGTTTCTGTTCGGGCTCGCGGTCCAACTCGTCATCATCGGGGCGATCTTTCTTTTTTTAGATGATTTGATGCTTCCAATGACGCGGTCTCCGCTCATTGGCGTTGTCGCATTGGCCGCGGCCGCCGCCAGCGCGTTTTTCGGCTGGAACGCGGCTCCTCATCCGTCGTGGCTG
>CAZNTY010000520.1:0-5626 GCA_964576085.1 uncultured Undibacter sp.
GGGAAGGTAGTTGACCGCGCGCCAGCGCAGCGTCTTGCCGGTCGCGTAGGCCTCGCGCACCGGCTCCAGCATCGTGGCGTTGGTCCAGATCTGCGAATGGCAGGTCATGCAGGTGTGGGTCGGCGGCAGGCCGGCGCGGGCGCTGTCGGCGACCGCAGTGTGGCAATAGCGGCAGTCGATGCCGAGCTCGCCGGCGTGATGCTTGTGGCTGAACGGCACCGGCTGTGTCGCGGGCGTGATGCCGACACCCGTCACCCAGTCGGTACGGGCATAGGCGACGGCGAAGATCACCGCGCCGGTCGTCGCCGCAACCGCTCCGACCAGGAACAGTCGGATCCAGGTGTCTGCTGCGGGAGAAAAAATCTGTGTCATTGCGCCGCCCGGCGCGCCCCTTCACGCAACGGACGACCGGCAAACTTGTTCCGCGTCAGGAACTTTTTTCGCCGGCCGCGATTGAGGCCTCGGGGCAGACGCAAGCCTGACACAGGACGCCCGACGTGGGGCCGCCTCGCTACGAACGCTCGGATGCCGATCCCCGCCTGATCGCCGCCCTCGCCGCCGGGATCGGCGCTTTCCTCATCACCGCGCCGCTGATGCTCTGGCTGTTTTATCCGGCGGGCGTCGGCGCACCACTGCGGCTCGCACGCGCGATGCTGCCGCCGGCGCCGCGTCTGCAGGCGGAGCCGGCGCGCGATCGCGACGCGCTGCGCGCCGACGAGGAGCGCGAGCTCGACGGCTACGGCTGGATCGACCGCGCGGCCGGCGTGGTGCGCATCCCGATCGCGCGCGCGATGGCGCTGACGGCGCAGCGCGGCATTCCCGGCTGGGACGAGGCGGCGCCGGCCGCCGACGTGCCGCCGCGGGTTCCGCGCTGAGCATCATGGACACGTCCGCGACAGGGCTACCGTTGTTCTGGCTTCCCGGCGCGACGCGCTACGGCCACGCCGTCGACGTGCTGTTTGCCGGTCTCATCGCCGTCAGCCTCTTTGTCACCCTGCTCCTGTTCACCTTGATGCTACGTTTTATTGTACGCTATCGGGAAGGCAGCGACGCAGACCGCAATCATCGCATCAAGAAAAGCTGGCACTGGGAGGTTGGCTGGACGACGACAACCCTCGTCGCGTTCCTTGGCCTGTTCGTCTGGGGCACCAAGCTCTATCTCGATCTGGCCGACACGCCCGGCGACGCACTGACGATCTACGTCGTCGCCAAGCAATGGATGTGGAAAGTCCAGCATCCCGGCGGCCAGCGCGAAATCGATGAATTGCATATCCCCGTGGACCGGCACATCCGTCTGGTCGCGACGTCGCAGGATGTGATCCATTCGTTCTTCATTCCGGCGTTTCGCGTCAAGCATGACGTGCTGCCAGGGCGCTACCAACAATTGCAATTCACGCCGGAGAAGACCGGCGTCTACCATTTATTTTGCTCGGAGTTTTGCGGCACCGACCATTCACGCATGACCGGCCGGATCGTGGTGCTGACGCCGCAGGACTTCGAAACCTGGCTTACACAGAACACGGTTGACACCTCGCTCGCAGCGCGCGGCGAAAGCGTGTTCCGCAATCTCGGCTGCAGCGGCTGTCATGGCAATTCGAGCACAGTGCGGGCACCCGCACTCGAAGGTCTCTATGGCAGGCCCGTGCCGTTGCAGGATGGAAGCACTACGGCCGCCGACGAACGCTACATCCGCGACTCGATCCTGCGGCCGCGATCACAGGTCGCCGCGGGGTTCCCGCCGGTGATGCCGAGCTTCGCCGGTAAAATCTCCGAGGATGATCTCATCGCGGTGATTGCCTACATCAAGTCGCTCGCCAGCCAGGAGCCGCGGCGATGACCGCGAACAACTATCTGATCATGGACAACCGGCTTCGGTCTTGGCTGCTGACCACGGACCACAAACGCATCGCCATTCTATTCTTCGTCGGTATCACGTTATTCTTTTTCGTCGGCGGCGCAGCCGTAACACTGATCAGAATCGAGCTGCTTACGCCACAAGCCGACCTTGTCACTTCAGATGTCTACAACCGACTGTTCACCATCCACGGCGTGGTGATGGTGTGGTTCTTTCTAATTCCGTCGATCCCGACCACCTTGGGCAATTTCATTGTACCCCTCATGATCGGTGCGCGCGATCTCGCCTTCCCGCGGCTGAACTTGACAAGCTGGTACCTCTTCATGCTCGGAGGCAGCGTTACGCTCTATGCGGTGATCGCCGGAGGCATCGATACAGGCTGGACGTTCTATACGCCGTTCTCGACGATGTACTCAAACAGCCATGTGGTGCTGGCTGTGACCGGCGTCTTCATCGCCGGCTTCTCCTCGATCCTCACAGGGCTGAACTTCATTGTCACCATCCACCGTCTGCGCGCACCCGGGCTGACCTGGTACCGGCTGCCGTTATTCCTGTGGTCACTTTATGCAACCTCGGTCATCCTCGTTCTGGCAACGCCAGTGCTGGCGATTACGTTACTCCTACTCGCACTCGAACGGCTGACCGGTCTCGGCATTTTCGATCCACGTCATGGCGGCGATCCGCTGCTGTTCCAGCACCTGTTCTGGTTCTATTCGCATCCGGCAGTCTACATCATGATCTTGCCGGGCATGGGTGTGGTCAGCGAACTGATCCCGGTGTTCTCCCGCAAAGCGGTGTTCGGCTACAAATTCGTTGCCTGGGCGAGTCTCGCGATCGCTGCGGTTGGCTTTTTCGTCTGGGGTCATCACATGTTCGTAAGCGGGCAGTCGGTGTTCGCCGGCATCGTATTCTCGTTCATGAGCTTCGTTGTCGCCGTGCCCTCGGCGATCAAGGTGTTCAACTGGACGGCTACAATGCACAAAGGCCGGCTGCGGTTCGACGCACCGATGCTTTATGCGCTGGGTTTTGTAGGACTATTCACAATCGGTGGATTGACCGGGCTATTTCTCGCCTGCCTCGCCTACGACGTCTATGTGACCGACACCTATTTCGTCGTCGCGCATTTCCATTACATCATGGTTGGCGGCATGGTGACCGCCTACTTCGGCGGCTTGCATTACTGGTGGCCGAAAATCACCGGCCGAATGTATCCGGAATATTGGGCGCGCGCTGCTGCAGCGCTTATCTTCGTCGGCTTCAATATGACGTTCTTCCCGCAATTCATCCTCGGCATCGAAGGAATGCCGCGCCGCTATCACGTCTATCCGCCGGAATATCAGGTGTGGCACGTGCTGTCGTCAGCAGGAGCCTCGATCCTCGCGGTAGCCTATCTCATGCCGGTGATCTATTTCGCATGGTCGGTATTCTATGGCCGCCGCGCCGGCACCAATCCGTGGCACGCGACCGGCCTTGAATGGCAAACGCCATCACCGCCGCCGAAAGAGAACTTCGCGGCAATCCCGACGGTTAAACGTGAGCCTTACAGATACACGCCGAAAGGAAAGGCGGTCCCGCAAAATGCCTGATCGCATTCCGGCCGAGCCCTATGCCGATCTGACACAGCAGCATGACGCCGCGATGCTTGGTATGTGGGTGTTTCTCGCTACCGAAGTACTGTTCTTCGGTGGTCCGCTATTGGCCTATGCTGCTTATCGCCATGGTTATCCGGACGCTTTCGCTGAAGCCGCGCGCCACACCCATATCGTCATTGGCGCAACCAACACTGCGATTTTGCTCACGTCGAGCTTTCTCGTTGCCTGGGGTGTGACGGTGGCAAAACGCGGCGTAGATCGCATCGCGTCGATCCTTCTCGCAGGTGCGGCAGCGCTTGGCGTATTATTCCTCGCGCTTAAGGGCATCGAATACCGGATGGAGTTTGCCGAGCATCTGTTCCCGGATTCAAAGTTTGCAGTCGGTGGCGCCATTGGCGATGGGGCGCGGCTATTCTTTGTGTTCTATTTCGTGGCTACCGGACTGCATGCCATTCATGTCACCGTTGGCATTGCTGTGCTTCTCATAATTGCGACACGCACACGACAGGGCGCTTATTCCGCCGCCTATCACGGCCCGATCACCGTCGCGGGACTATATTGGCATTTCGTCGACGTTGTATGGATTTTCCTGTTCGCATTGATCTACCTGCCCGGCCGCGCATGAGCACGCGAAGTAACCTCTGGCAGCCGCCACGGCTCCTCCTGTTGAGCTGGCTTTTCCTGCTGGCGTTTCTGGCGCTGACAGTAACCGTCGCTTATGTGCCGATCGGTCCCTTCAATACAGTTGTCGCGCTCGTCATTGCGTTGATCAAAGCGATGCTGGTTGCGGCCATCTTCATGGAACTGCGCGAAAGCCGAGCGCTGGTGGTGGTGTTCGCAAGCATTGGGGTTTATTGGCTTGCTATCATGTTCTGGCTGGTCTTCGCCGATTATCTGACGCGCCCAAACTTTCCTCCTCGTCTGCATTTATTCTAGGATACGCACAGCGCCAGCGGGATGGCGGAGCGACTTACGCAGCCCTTAACTTCTCGACACAGTCGAGCAAAGACTCGGGAGGAAGTTCACACGCAAGGTATGCGCCCTGCCCCTTGTTAATGAGCGGTAATCAGTTTTCAGACTCGAGCGCACGCCGCAACTTCCGGATGATTACACCGCGCGCACGGTCGTCTGCAGCAGCTTCGATCCGGTCGTTGATGTCGAGAATGAGCCGCGACATGTCGTTGTGCCAATCCAAAGAGACGACAGCCTCGGGCGCAAGCCGCCGGCGACGGCTCACGTCAATCGGAGTCGGCGCCGGCGTCGAGAGTTCATAGATGTCGTCGAGAACGGGGATAAAGATGCGGGCTGCGGGAATTGTCCGCTCAGCAATGCGCGCCGACAGACCGTCGAGCGCGAATTTCTCGCCATGGACCAGGAACACACCTCGGCGAATCGGACGGCGGGCCGCGATCCAGCGAGCAAGTTCGGGGCCATCCGCATGCCCCGAGTAATCGTCGATCCTTCGGATACGCGCCCCGACCTTGATTTCCTCGCCTTGGATGCGCACGGCGGTGGCGCCATCGGCGAGGAAACGGCCGAGGGTCCCTTGCGCCTGGAAGCCGACAAGAAGAACCGTCGCGCTGCTGTTCCAGAGCCAACGTTTAAGATGGTGCCGAATCCGGCCCGCTTCACACATGCCGCTTCCTGCGATGATGACGTGAAAGCCGGTAAGCTTCGCGATCGCCTTGCTTTCATCCACCGTCTCAGTGAACCGCAGATGCGGTGAACTCAAAAGACGGGCAGCATCGATCTCCGGATCCAGGCTGGAAGCATATTGCCGAAATACTTCCGTGGCGCGAATGGCCAGCGGAGAATCGAGAAAGATCGGTGCCGTCGGAACCTCACCGCGCTCCATCAAGGCGACAAGATCGACAAGCAGCTCCTGGGTGCGCTCGACGGCAAACGCTGGAATCAGCAAGGCGCCCTTGGCATTGCTCGCATCGCGGACCTCCGCAGCAAGGTGCTCGCGGCGCAGATGAGGCGTTGTAGAGGGACGGTCGATGGCGCCATAGGTCGATTCCGAGAGGACATAGTCGAAACCGGCCGGAGCCTCGGCGCTGGGTTCAAGCAGCTTCGCATCGGGTCCGATATCACCCGAAGCAAGAACCCGTAGCGGCTGCGCGGCAGGCCCCTCGCCCGCGAACTCAATCTCAATTGATGCCGATCCGAGGAGATGTCC